>JBGTKR010000076.1:0-1752 GCA_041744535.1 Pyrinomonadaceae bacterium | reverse complement strand
AATCTGCCGAATGTGATACCGCATATTTTGAAGTTTGATGTGGGTGCGGATATGCTGCATTTGGAAAGGTCTTACGATACGGGATTAGTGGCGGTTTTTCCGAGTCGGGAAGCGTTGGATGCTTATACGGTTCACGAAAGTCATCAGGAAGCTGCGAAAATGGGAAAGGAAATTGCGGATCACGTTGCTTCGGTTGATTTTCTGAATTAAGCTGCGGGAAGTTGCGGAGCTGCTGAAAGTCAAAGCAGAATGTTAAAACTCTGCAACTTCCCGTAACTCTGTAACTTCCCGCAACTCTGCTAACTTTTAAGAAAAAAGATGAAACTGATGAAACTTTGGAAAAAAATCTGTTTGGGATTGATTTGTGCGGCGGTTTTGCTGCAGATTCCTTTTATTTATAACCGTTGGCAAACGGGCAAACTTGCGGAAAAAATTTCCACTCTGAAATCCCGTAAAACAAAAGTAATTAATCGGGAATATAATGATTATAAAGGCGTGCTTCACGTTCATTCATTTCTGGGCGGACACAGCACGGGGACTTTTGACGAATTGCTGACCGGAGCAAAAAATAATCAACTCGATTTTGTCGTGATGACCGAACACGCTTCGGATTTTTATGATACTTCGGCGATGACCTTGCAGGGATTTTATAACAAAACCTTATTTGTCGGCGGAAATGAAACAAGCACCGCCGACGGCGACCGCCATTTGATCTTGGACGGATTTTCAGAGTTAACCAGATATAACCGAATGAACACGCGAGAGTTTTTACGTGAAGTCCACGCCCGCCATCGGCTCAGTTTTGTAACTTATCCTCATAAATTCAATTCATGGAACGAAGAAATTGACGGAATCGAAGTTTTTAGTCTGCATACGAATGCGAAAAATATGAATCCCGTTTCGTTTTTTTTCAATGCACTCTGGTCTTACGGAACTTATCCCGAATTAACTTTATTAAAGTATTTCGAGCGTCCCGACGAGAATTTGCGTAAGTTTGACGAACTGACAAAAAACCGCAAAGTAACGCTTTTTGCCGGAAGCGATGCTCATTCAAATCTCGGTTTTCATATTTTCGGTGATGATTCAAACAACAGAATTATTAAAATGAAATTCGATAATTACGAAACGATCTTCCGCCTCGTCCGCACTCATATTTTGCTGCCGAAAGATAAAATTTTTAACAAGGAGAATCTGCTAAAAGCCTTAAAAAACGGGAACGCATTTATCGGTCTTGATGTTTTAGGCAGCACGGGCGGCTTTTATTTTACGGCTCAAAATAACATTGAAACAAAAATAATGGGCGATGAGATTTTGTTAGCGGACGGCGAAATAAATCTCAAAGCGGACGCTCCGCAGGTCGCCAGATTTTTACTTTTTAAGAACGGCAAAAAGGTTTTTGAATCGGGCGAAACGACGGAAATAAATTTTAAGGTAAAGGAAAAAGGAGCATACCGTGTCGAAGTTTATCTTGATTCGCTCGGCAGTCCGTTCGATAAAATGCCCTGGATAATCTCAAATCCGATCTATGTTAAATGAGTTTAGGGTTTAGGGTTTAAGAAACGGGTTTACCAACTCTAAACTCCGAACCCTAAACTCTAAACTATTTTACAAGAAGCCAACGATTTAAATACTTCAGACATCATAAATTAGCAACAAGCAAATAATTAAATTTCGGGCAGGTTTTCCAAGACAGATAATGAAAAAATTTAAGCAGAATATATTTCGTTTCAGCATTTTTAGTTTGGCGGTTTT
>JBGTKR010000075.1:0-4954 GCA_041744535.1 Pyrinomonadaceae bacterium | reverse complement strand
TGCAGAAAATTCCGTGTAAATAGAAATTGCCGATCAGCATCATAAAGAAGTTTTTTCCGCAAAATACTACTTATAATTCCGGGATCAAAACAACCGCAAATAGATCGCCACATTCAACAAATTAGAATCCACCGAACACCCGACAAATTTCTGTTCGCCCGCTTTTTTTCTTTCTGAGAGATTTAAACCGATGTGTGATCGTGAATAATTTTCCAACCGTCTTTGAATTTGCGAAATATCAAGGTAAATAATCCCGTCGGTTTATCTTCTTTTCTCTCAAGCAAAAAACGCCCGCGAACCATTGCGGATTTTTTGCTTAAAACGGTTATGTCGAGTTCTGAAAACGAAAGTTTGCCCATTTTATCGCAGTCGGAATAACTTCGTTTATAATTATCAAAAGTCGCCTGCCAGCCGCGTGTATTTTTGTTACCGGAAGTAAAACTCAACTCTTCGGACTTCCAATAACCCTGCATAAATCCTTCAATGTCGCATTTGTTCCAAGCCGCAGTCTGTTCGTTCAGAACTTCTTTGACGGAGTTTTCAGTTTTCATTTTTTGTCTGTCCGATTGTGCAAAAGTCATTGTTAAAGACAGTAAAATAAGCATTGAAGCCAAAAAGAGATTTTTCATAATAAAAATAAGATAACATAAATGCTTTGAAATAGTTGAACGGTTTTGTAAAACTAAATCCCGTGCAGAAAAATAATTTCGATTACATAATTGCAGGCGGCGGAATGTCCGGGCTTTCGCTCGGATTTTATATGAATGAAGGTGTTTTGCGGAACAAAAAGATTCTGATAATTGATCGTGATGCGAAAAATAAAAACGATCACACTTGGTGCTTTTGGGAAAAAGGGAAATCGGCATTTGAGGAAATTGTTTTCCGAAGTTGGAATAAATTTTGGTTTCACGGAACGCAAGGTTTTAATGAACTTTTGGAACTCGAAAATTATCAATACAAAATGATTCGGGCGATTGATTTTTATGATTTTATAATTCCGAAACTTGAAAAAAATTCAAATTTTACATTTCTGCAAGCCGATATTTTAGAGGTCGAAAACAGTTCGATCAAAACGGATAGAGGCGACTTTTTTGCAAATGAATTTATCTTTGATAGCTGGACGCGGAAAAAATATGACGATCCGAAATACCATAATCTTTGGCAGCATTTTCTCGGTTGGGAAATTGAAGCGAGTGTAGATATTTTCAAACCGTATGAGCCGACGCTTTTTGATTTTCGGGTTGAGCAGAAAGATGAATGCAGATTTGTTTATATTTTGCCAATCTCACCAAAAAATGCTCTGATCGAGTTTACGATTTTTTCGGATAATTTGATCGAAAAAGAAGAATATGAAACGAATTTACGAAAATATATTTCGGAGATTTTGAAGGTTGAAAAATATCGCATAAATGAAACCGAATCCGGCATAATTCCGATGTCGGACGAGCCGCACGAAGAATTTCCGCAACAGAAAATTATCAGAATCGGAACTTCCGGCGGATACGTTAAACCTTCGACGGGTTACAGCTTTAAGCGAACACAAAAACGCTTGAAGAGGTTAGTAGAAAATCTTTCCAAAGACCAAAAACCGAAGACCGAAAACCGACCTTTGAAAAATTATCTGGACAGCGTTTTGCTCAATGTTCTACAGACAAAAAAACATTCGGCGGATGATGTTTTTACGAGTCTTTTTAAGAATAACGGTGCGGCAAAGGTTTTAAAATTTCTCGATGAAGATACGAATTTTGCTGAAGATTTGCAGGTTATGCGGAGCGTTCCGCTCTTGCCTTTTTCAAAAGCCGCCGCCGAAGTTGCGTTCAAAAAATTGAAATAATTTTCACCCGTCTATGCAACCAATTTTACTTCTGCCGCACCTTTATAAATTAGTTTTTGCAATAAACTCTTAAAATCGAAAAAAAAATCTTGGAGATAAAAGTAAGAGATGAAAATTATCTTGATGCTATCGGTCTGTCTTTTATTGGCGACGGGCGTTTCGGCACAAACCGCAGAAGGTGAAAAAACGGAAAACGGAATAGAAAAACTGACTCTTGCAAAAAAGGATTCGGAAGGAAATATCGCTGAAGATTTGGAAGTTTTCGGCACGAAAGATATTCCGATCTATTGTTATATTGATCTGACTTCGGATAAACCGACGCTCGTAAAAATGGATTTTATCGCCGTCAAAGCAAAAGGTCTGCGTCCGAATTCGCGGGTTATCAGCGTCATCTATAAAACCAAAAGCGGCGAAAACGCAGTTACTTTCAACGCTTCACCGAATAATACCTGGGCGGTTGGAGATTATCGCGTGGACATTTTTCTAAACGGAAAACTCGCCGAAAGTAAAAAGTTCAAAATTGAATTATCAAAATAAAACTGCACGATTTTCAGACACACGAATTTTTAAAATGTATCGCTGAAAATCAAATCCTCGATGATTTCAACCGAATTCGACACTGGCACAGACTTTGCAACTCATTTGTAAATTAAACAGGAGAAAATTATGAGTAATTCATCAGTTAAAAAAGTTCAATCGGAAAATTCACCGACGGGTGAAATGGGACAGATATATCTTGCTTCGGGAAAAAATGTGGCAATGCGTTTGTGGGAAAATGAAGAACCTAACGATGGCAAAGAAATGCGTTCGCGGGATTATGAAACAGTCGGTTATGTTTTGGAAGGTAAAGCCGAACTGCACCTTGAAGGTCAAATGGTTACTTTGGAAAAAGGCGATTCTTGGTTAGTTCCTAAAGATGCAAAGCACACATACAAAATTATCAAAACCTTTACGGCAATCGAAGCGACTTCGCCGCCGGCACACGCACACGCACGGGACGAAGAGTAATTTGAATTAAAAATTAAAAATGTAAAATGTAAAATTAAGACGGGGTTTTATAGCCTGTCTTTTTTTTGTGCAGATCGGAAAATCTATCAGTTATTATCTACTATCTTTGATTTACTCCGGTTGGGCGAATTTGTCCATTCGGAATAGATGATAACTGATGGATGATAGTTTTTTGAATCAATGGATGCGGTTTTATTTGATATAATAATTGAAAATTTTCAAATAAAATTATGAATAAACATTTTTCTATAAAAATCATTGCTTTAATTTTTGCTTTGAGCATTACCGGATTTGCTCAAAAAACTCATTTTCCGGCAAGCAGCAAATGGGAAACCCGAACAGCGGAACAGTCGAAATTTGATACGGCAAAATTAAAGGAAGCGATTGATTTTGCAAAGGCAAACGAAGCAAAAACTCCGCGGGATCAGGAACTCGGACAAGCCCAGACATTCGGGCGAGAACCTTTCGGCGAATCAATCGGACCTTACAAAACCCGAGGCGAAATGACGGGAATTATTATCAAGAACGGCTATATTGTCGCCGAGTGGGGCGAGCCTTTTCGGGTTGATATGACACATTCGGTAACGAAAAGTTTCTTGTCGGCAACGGTTGGTTTGGCATTTGACCGCGGGTTGATAAAAGACCTTAATTCGCCGGTTTACAAAGAAATGGCTCCCGTTTTGCCGTATAATCCTTTGCAAAGATTTGATGATGCGGAGAAATTCGGGAAATCAAAATTCCTCGAATTATTTGAAACCGAACACAATAAAAAGATCACTTGGAAAAATTTATTACAGCAAAACAGCGATTGGGAAGGAACGCTTTGGAATAAACCGGATTGGGCGGACAGACCTGATCGGGATTCAGCAAATTGGCTAAATAAAGAACGAAACCAGCCCGGAACGGTTTATGAATATAACGATACGCGGGTGAATTTGCTCGCACTTATGACATTGAATGTTTTGCGAAAACCTCTGCCGCAGGTTTTAAAAGAAAACATAATGGACGAGATTGGTGCATCACAAACTTGGCGTTGGTATGGTTATGAAAATTCGTTTGTTTTAATTGACGGAGAGATTATGCAGTCGGTCAGCGGCGGCGGACATTGGGGCGGCGGAATGTTTATCAACGCCCGTGATCTGGCACGTTTCGGGCTTTTGATCGAGCAGAACGGGAATTGGAATGGTAAGCAGATTTTGTCAAAAGAATTCCTGAAAACGGCGGAAACTCCGAGCGTTCCGAACCCGACTTACGGGTTTATGAATTTCTTTTTGAACACGGATAAAAAACTCTATCCGAATGCACCCGAAGGCACGATCTCTTTTCTCGGCAATGGAACAAATATAGTTTACATTGACCGCAAAAACAGCATCGTAGTTGTTGCACGCTGGATTGAGAACGGGAAAATTGACGAATTTTTGGGCAAGATTTATGCGAGCCTTGATTGATTTTAGGTTTTAGATTTTGGATTTGCGATTGGTAAGAGTAAGAATATTGCCCGCGAATAAACGCGAAACTACGCGAAAAAAAGAAAAGAAAAAATAATATATAAAAATAAAATCAGCGAAAATCCGCGTAATCCGCGTTCTATTTCTTGAACTACTTTAAAATTATGCAGTTACAAAAAATCATATTTCACGCAATTTTAATCATCTTCGCAATTTCAAATATTGCCTGTGCGAATACGGCTTTTACAGATTCGGATTCGGACGAACTGCCTCTGCCGAAGGAGCGTCCGCAATTTGAAATTGAAACCGTGGCAACGGGTTTGGAAGTTCCGTGGTCAATCGCGTTTGTTCCCGACGGACGCATTTTTGTTACGGAGCGTCCGGGCAGAATCCGTGTGATTGATAAAGACGGGAAATTATTGGAAAAACCGCTTTTTGTGGTTAAAGATGTCGAACTTTCGAGCGAAACGGGTTTGATGGGAATGACCTTGCATCCCGATTTTAGCGAAAATCATTTGCTGTATTTTGCTTATGTTTATGAAAAAGACGGCGATAAATTCGTGCGTGTCAGCCGTTATAAGGAAACGGGCGACGGTTTGACCGATGCGAAAATTATAATTGACGGGATTTCCGCCGCGAAATTTCACGCGGGAACACGGCTCGG
>JBGTKR010000074.1:0-3410 GCA_041744535.1 Pyrinomonadaceae bacterium | reverse complement strand
ATTAAAAACAAAGAGAACATAAAAATGAAAACATTAATTATATTCCACGAAGTCGAAGACGGAGATCAATGGGCAAAAGCATGGCATCACGGCGAAGGCAGTCGGCATGAGATGTTCGACAAGATCGGTGTTAAGGCTCGCACCTTCCGTAACCCAGACAATCCCGATTCGACGGGCGTGATGGTGGACGTGCCGGATATAAAGGCATTTGAAGAATTTATGGCTTCCGACGAAGTTAAAAAAGCGATGGCGGAAGACGGATTAAAAGTTGAAACGATGCGTGTGCTGGAAGAGTTCACGACGAAATAAAAATTAAAACAGGAGAAAAATGATATGGCAAATTTTATGATTTCAAGAATAAAGGTTAAGGATTTCGCGGAATGGAAAGCGAGTTACGACGCACATAAACCTGCACGGGACGAAGCGGGAGTAACCGAGAAATATCTGCTTCAAGATGTTGATGATACGAATAAGGTAACGATTCTTTTTGAAGCGGAAGACTTTGAAAAAGCGAAGGCATTTTCAACTTCCGACGATTTGATCGAAGCAATGCAGAAATCAGGCGTTGTCGGTGAACCGGACATATATTTTCTCAAAGACTGAGAAAACTAACTAAGCAAAGAGCGTATTTTGTCTTCCTGCTTCTTCAACTATTCAATTAAAAATTTTAGGAGAACAAAAAAATGAACAAAGAAGAACAAAACTTTTCGCGTCGGCAGATGTTGAAAATGGGACTCGGTTTTGGCAGTTTGGCAATATTGGGCGGTTCGGTTTTTGCACAAACTGCCGAAAAAAATATTACGCCCGAAGTCGGAATGGGACCATTTTATCCGATGTTGAAACCGCTCGATAAAGATGCGGATATGACTTCGATCAAAGGTAAAAAAGGAGTCGCGGCAGGAATGATCGTTCACGTCGCGGGACGGGTTTTAGATATGAAAGGCAAACCCGTCAAGGGAGCGAAAATCGAAATCTGGCAGGCAAACAGTTACGGACGTTATTCGCATCCGTCAGATCCGAACACAGCTCAACTCGATCCGAATTTTGAAGGTTATGCCGTTTTGAAAACCGACAGTGAAGGTCGTTACCGATTCAAAACGATCAAGCCGGGTGTGTATCCGATCAGCCCGACCGAACAGCGTCCGCCGCATATTCATTTCGACGTTGAAGGCAAATCCAACCGGCTCGTATCGCAGATGTTTTTCCCTGACGAACCGCTCAATGAAAAAGATTCGCTCTTTTTAAATTTACGCAAACAGTCCGAAAAAACAGCCGCCGCCGTCATCGCTCAATCAATGCCGCCGACAAAAGAAATCGAAAAGGACGCTATACTCTTGAATTGGGATGTGGTTTTAATTAATGGGTAAAACAAAAATAAATTACAAATAGGAGAAAAATAAAATGAATGACGAAAAAATTGTGCTGATCGCACGCCTTAAAGTAAAAGCAGATAAGATTGAGCAGGCAAAATCAGCGGCTTTCGCAATCGTGGAGAATTCCCGTAATGAAGCGGGTTGTATAAATTACGACATCCATCAATCAATCGAGGACGAAACGCTTTTCTTTTGGCACGAAACTTGGGCAAATAAAGCGGCTCTCGACGAGCATTTTGCCACGCCGTTTTTTGGTGAGTTTTTTAAGGTTGTCGAGGAAGTCGCCGCAGAGCCTCCGCAGATAAATTTGACGAGAATGATTACCGAAAATATCTAACCGGACATTGTTGATACAAAAGAAATTAAACGCAAAGAATACAGAGTTTAGAAGAAGATTATTAAAATCTCTGTGTTCTCAGCGTTCTTTGCGTTTAATTTCTTTTTCCTGATAAAATCAAATATTAATGACTTATCATAAGCAGGTCAGTAAAAGTTTTCAGGTTTAATAAATGACAAAAGAAAATTAAAATATAATTGATAATTGATAATGGCGTTGTTGCACAAATAGCCGCGAACACGATTTTCAGGTATTGGTTTAATGTATGAAAAAGAAAACATAACTGAAACATAAGCCAAAAGCCAAGAAGTCGAAAAAGACTTATCGTGTCCGTAACTGGAATCAGTATAACAAATCTCCGGTGGATCGTGGAAACCTGACCGTCTGGATTTCCGATGAGGCTAGTGCAAAAAATGCCAAGGTGATTGCTAAACAGACATAAATTCGTCAGTAATTACGGGCAAAAATCTCAAATTATGTCCAACAAAGTTGCCTGAATTTACACTAGGTAAACAACACCCATACCGGATTTACCTTCACCACCAAAAACATTAAGAATTTCAAATTCTCCGATTAAAATATCACCAATTTGTAAAGGCTTTTTATTATTCATATTTATTTATTAAACAAACATTTTGCCCGGATTCAAAATGCCGTTTGGGTCGAAGACTTTTTTGATGGACTTCATTATTTCGAGCGTCGGTCTGTCAATGGCAATGTCGAGATATTGGCTTTTGACGTAGCCGATGCCGTGTTCGCCGGAGATTGTGCCGCCGAGTTCTACCGATAACTCGAAGGTTTCTTTGACGGCTTTTCTTGCATTTGCAACTGATTCGGGATCGTGGCGGTCGCACATAAAATTGACGTGGATGTTGCCGTCGCCGGCGTGTCCGAAGTTGGCGACGAATGTGTTATGTTTTTTGCCGATTTCTTCAACTCGTCTTATCAATTCGGGAACTTTTGAACGCGGGACGACGACATCTTCGTTGATCTTGAGGTTGTTATATTTCATCAAAGACGGCGAAATCGCACGGCGTGCGTCCCAGAGTTTGTTTTCGTCTTCTTTGCTTTTCGAGCGGAGAATGTCAAAACCGCCGTTGTCGCCCAAAATTTGTTCGACGAGTTTTGAATTTCGCTCGACTTCTTCGCTCGAACCGTCAACAGCGACGAGCAAGATCGCGTTTGTTTCGGGTGAAAATCCGAAAGCAAAATTCTGTTCTATTGCTCCAATGCAGTTGCGATCAATGACTTCCATTGCCATCGGGAGCAAGCCTTCCGGTGTGAATTTTGTTAAAACTTCGCACGCCGCTTCCATTGTTTTGAATGAAGCCCGAACCGTCGCCGTCGCTTCCGGGCTGGGCAATAATTTCAAAGTCGCTTCGGTGATAATTCCCAACAAGCCTTCCGAACCGCACATCAATCCCGTCAGATCAAAACCGACAACATTTTTAACAGTCTTTCCGCCCGTGCGGATAATCTCGCCCGTTGCCGTAACAACCTCCAAACCCAAAACCGAATGTTTCGTCACGCCATATTTCGGAGTCCGCATTCCACCCGCATTTTCGGCAATATTTCCGCCGATAAACGAATCTTTATAACTCGCCGGATCAGGCGGGAAAATCAAACCGAATTTTTCAACCGCTTGCTGTAATTCAAAAGTCTTGATTCCGGGTTGGCAAATCGCGTAAAGATTTTCCTCG
>JBGTKR010000073.1:0-5505 GCA_041744535.1 Pyrinomonadaceae bacterium | reverse complement strand
CTTCTATCGAGTTGCGAAACTCCTCGACCTCGGCTAAGTTTTTTTTGGATTACCCGGTCGCGGCACTTTCGCCTTTGCCTCCAGTTTATACCTCACCAGATGATGCACATTTGAATAATGAATCTGAATGCCGTGTTTCTTAACTACCATTTCGTGAATTTCTTTGTAACTGCGACTCCCTTTTTCACTTGCCAGAATCGCTTTTATGTCCTCAAGTGCCGCTTCGCTTATTTTCGTGCTTGCCCCACTCGGTTTGTATATCTCCAACAACTTTTCCAATCCTCCGACCTCATACAAACTGAACCAATCTGAAATGGTGTTACGGTTTTTACCCAATAGCTGAGCGACTTGCCCTCTGGAGTTAGCTTGTTTGCCCGCAATTAAATATAATGCTTGCAGGCGGTTTTGCCGTTTGCTATGCCGCTCGCTTTTGAGCATTTCTTTCAATTGTTCGGCGGTTTCTTTAATTTTTGGTAGTGCTTTGTTCATTATTCTATTATTGCATATTTACTAGCGGGAAACGGTATAAGCCGTGAACTAAAAAATTTGCGTAACGTGAGCTGTAAAATATATTAGTGATTTTATTATTTATTGACTTGGTAAGATTTTTGCTTTATAAAATATTATATCAAAAAAATTTATAATTTAGTCCAAATTGAAATTATTGATACAACATTATTTTGCCGTTATTAAACTTCATTCAAAGGAATATTCATGGAAACTACACCGTTTTTTATCGCACTCTTCATACACCTAAGCGGGCTGATTTTGGGGTTCGGGGCGGTTATTGTTACTGATCTCTATGGCTCACTTTGGCTTTGGAATCGGGTTCGTTTCCCACAAGTGGTTAGTGTAAGCGGAGTAACCGAAAAGTTTATCTGGGCAGGTTGGGGAATTATGATACTGGCGGGGATTCCACTGATATTACTGAAGGGAGAAGTTGATAATCTGATGATTATAAAGCTCTTTTTCGTTGTAATGATCGGTGTCAACGGCTATCTGCTGCATCTGCTTCACAAGAGAGTTGAGGGTTATAGGGAAGGCGAGGATGTACCGATAATTACTATGTTTCGGCTGACGCTGTCGCTCTTTGTATCTCAATTTGCGTGGTGGAGTGCGTTTACTATTGGGTTTCTACACCGGCACGTGCAGACAATTATCGAATACCCGAATTCGCCATTGCTCGTATGTGGTCTTATTATTTTGGCTATTTTAGTTATTTGGGCGGGTGGTGAGATGTTATTAAAAGCAAAAAAATCGGTGCGGTAATCTTTTATAAACAATTTTGTTGGCAGCAAAATATAAAGGTCGAAAATACAACAGCAGTTTAAGGACGAAAATTCAGGAATACGGATTGCAGGTTAATTTATTAAAAAAACTTTGAATATTATATTGAAAGAGATTGGAAAAATTATGGAAAATACAAGACAAGAAGCAATTGAAAAACTTAGAGATTTGATACAAGATGTTAATACGGCAATGCTTACGACGATAGACAAAGGCGTTTTGCGTTCGCGTCCGATGGATACGCAGCAGGTCGAATTCGACGGCGATCTATGGTTTATGTCAAGCAGCGAAAACCATCACGTTGACGAAATTATGAAGGATAATCGTGTAAATGTTTCATACGCTTCGCCCGATAATAATACATATGTTTCCGTTTCGGGCAGAGCGGAATTTTCAACCGACCGCGACAAGATCGCTGAACTTTGGAATCCTGAACACAAGGCTTGGTTTCCCGAAGGACAGGACGATCCGAATCTGATCTTGCTGAAAATTGTCGTTGAACAGGCGGAATATTGGGATGTCGCCTCAGGTACATTTACGCAAATTGCCGGATTCTTAAAAGCTGCTGCAACGGGCGAAGCGGCGGACGGCGGCGAAAATGAAAAGATCAATTTTTAGGGAATTTACGGGAGATGAATAAATGTTTTTCAGGCATTCTCCCGTCTGTTTTTTATCATCGAGTAACAATCACAAGACATATTCTTTAAGTTTGCTTCGTCGAGAATAATAATTTTCCCGCGTAGCGAATCAATTAATCCTTTTTCCCGCAAGGTTTTTGTAATAATCGTGATGCTCGGACGGTAAGTTCCAAGATAATTGGCGATCTGTTCCTGAGTCAGCAGAAGATTTTTATCATCGCAGCGCTCGTTTATCATCAAAAGCCAGAGGCATAATCTTTCTTCGACCGTGTGATGATTGTTGCAAATTATTCTTTGCGAAATCTGTGAAATATATAGGTTAATGAAATTAAAAAATACCTTTTTGATTTCATTATTACTGTATGCTACATCTTCAAATGCTTTTGAATCTATTCGATAAGCACTTCCCGGAATCAACACCTGCGACCAATTCCTTGAAAAGTTAGAATTAAAAATGGAACTTGCACCGATTATTCCTTCCCTGCCGATCATTGAAATTTCAATGGTCTTTCCGTTTTCCAGAATCTGGTATTCGGAAATGACAGCCGTTTCGGGAAAATACAGAGAATGTATAAAATTATCCGGCTGATAAATATATTCATTCTTTACCATATTAACTAATTCCATTAATGAATAAAGACTTTCCAGATCGGAAAGTTTCAGCCCGTTGAGAAGTTCGTTTTTTACTTGTTCCTTAAACATATTCGTATGAGATAAATTGTTTCTTTGAGAAATTTGCTGACTGAAAGGTCTTGCAGAGTTGTCAGCGATTTCGTTACCGAATCGGTTGGAAGCATTTCTTTGTAATTTATAATTTTGATTCATTTTTCCCTCTGTTCAAAAAAACCAAGAGTTGCACAAAATATTGTTTCCTGCTTTTTTTCTCTAGGTTCTGTTGACATAAGAGAAAGCCGGTTAAGAATCCCGTTAGGGACGCTATATTTATAGCTTAAATCGTCAAAATAACCTTGGAGTTCCGTAGGAACGGTATATTCTTATGCCGTTCCTACGGAACTCGGACATAAATAATTACCGATAACTATAAATATTACGCTCCTACGGAGCTAAAATTTCTTATGTCAACAGAAACTAAACTAAAATATTCTTTAAATTTGTTTGATTAGAAAATTTAAACACCTAAGCAAAAATAGATTAAATCGGTTTCCTGCTTTTTCTTCTTTGCACCTTTGCGGCTTGGCGGGAAATAATACTTACAGTAGAAAAGAACCTCCCGCAAAGAGGCAAAGCCGCAAAGAAAAAAAATATAAATTTTCAAGTTTAATTTAATTATGCACAATTGCTTATCATTTAAAAGTTATATTCGACGGAAAAAATGTTTTGGATGCAGAATTTTAATATTTGATAAATGCGGAGATGGAATTATTTATAAGAGTTGTTGTTTAATCCCTGTTTTGCAAGGGTTTGATGGGTTTGCCTTTTGCTTTTGGCTTCTTACTTTTTTTTACATTCCTGTAAGCCACAACAAAAGGTTTTGCGAAAGATGCCAAATATCCCGGCAATGAATAATTATAGACCAGATGCCTCAGCAGCATTTGATATTCTCCGAGATAAATATAATTAAAGGCATATGGGAAATTCAGAAACAATTTACAGGCAATATATTTAGTCGTGCCGAACTGTTCCCTGACGAAGACCGGAAATTTCTTCATAAAAACCGGATCGTCCCGGATTTTGGAACTTATTCCGCCCTCCTCATAATCGGCGAGAACAAGATTTACAAATCGTTTGGTTATCCGGTCATCCAGAAAACATCTGAGATTAAAAAACCAATCGGCAAAAATTTTATACTGCACATCGAATTTTCCGATAATATCGAAAACAGCCCGATGATAGAACATTCCCTGCTGGCAAAGATTATCGCGGGTAAATAATTCGGCGGTGAATTCTCTGCCGTTAAGTTTTTTCTGTTGAACAAAATAACATTTGCCGTAGATTATTGAAGGGGTTTCGGGCAGTAAAAACTCTTCTGACTGCTTGAGAATATCCGGTTTCAGACAATCGCCCGCACCTATAAAATACAAATATTTTCCCGCAGCCAAGTCTATCGCTTTATTAAAAGCATCGTAAACACCTTCGTCTTTTTCGGAAATGAGAGTTAATTTTTTTTCGTATTTTTTTAAGTATTCGAGCGTGTTATCCGTTGAAACTCCGTCAACAACGATCATTTCAAACAAATCTTTATCTTGTGAGAAGACCGACTGTAAAGTATTTTCAACCTTTTGACCACAATTGTAGGTCGCCATAATAATAGAAAAAACCTTTCGATCAACTGTTTTGGAAACTTCCATAAAACATTATTTTCTGCATTTGCTTAATGCAGTACAGATAAAATCTATCTGATCTTCGGTCAAACCAGCCCACGTCGGCAGACTGATCCCGTTGCGGGAAAGATTTTCGGCAACGGGAAAATTTTCGCCGCTGACCGAATCAATATAAGGCGGCATCGTGTGTGCCGGATAAAACAAAGGTCTGGTTTCGATTCCCCGTGCGGCTAAAATTTCGATCACGGTATCCCGTTCCTGCCAAAACTCTTTTTGCAGAACAATGCTGAACATCCAGTAAACGTGCTTTGCCCAAGCCTGTTCGGGCTGAAATATAATTCCGGGCAGTTGCTGCAAACGCTCCCGATAGAGTTTTGCTACATTTTTTCTCGATTCGATCTGCTCATCAATTTTTTCAAGTTGAGCAAGTCCGATTGCCGCCGGTAAATTCATCATACGGTAATTATAACCGATAACCGGATGCCAGTAACGGCGATTTGAATCCATTCCCTGACCGCGAAATAATCTCGCCCGTTCCGCCAAATCGTCATCATCGGTTACAAACATACCGCCTTCGCCGGTAGTGATAATTTTATTGGCGTAAAAACTAAAAGCAGCGGCATTGCCAATCGAGCCGACCATTTTTCCATTGCAAACCGCTCCGTGGGCTTCCGCCGCATCTTCGAGCAAAAATAAATTACGGCGGCGGGCAATGTCTTTGAGTTGCTTCATTTTCGCGGGATGTCCGTATAAATGAACAGCGATAATTCCCTTTGTGCGTGGAGTGATCTTTGCTTCAACCTGTTCGGGGTCGAGATTCCAAGTTGTATTTTCCGAATCAGCAAAGACGGGTTTTGCACCGCAGTATGAAACGGCATTCGGCGTGGCGACAAATGTTAAGGTCGGGACAATTACTTCGTCGCCCGCTTCAACACCGAGGGCAAGCAGAGCGAGATGTAAAGCCACCGTGCCGTTACAACAAGCGACGGCGTGGCGAACACCGCAGTATTCGGCAAATTCCTTCTCAAATAATCCGATATACTTGCCAGCCGATGAAATCCAACCCGACTCCATACAATCGTCAACATATTTTTTTTCATTGCCGATCAAAGCAGTGTTGGCAACCGGAATTTTGTAGGACATCGGCAGTTAAAGTTTCTTGTCAATTTCGGATTTTAAGATAGTATCAAATGACTTAGTGATCTCCACGCTATCATTTTTTTTTACTTGTCGGCGTTTATTGCGGGCAATACGAAAACGATTTTTCAGATGATCTTTAAATAGCTGAATTACATAGT
>JBGTKR010000072.1:0-9561 GCA_041744535.1 Pyrinomonadaceae bacterium | reverse complement strand
TGTGGGAAAGATTTGCCACGAGAGTATATTCAAGAAGTTGGAATGGACTATGGAACACATTGAAACTAAAGATGTTAGATTACAAACTATGCTTTGCGAAGATAATTTCTTATGCTTAATTTCAACTCAAGACTCAGGTTTAATAAGAAAATTGGTGTAATTGTCGGCGGAAATTATGAAAAGCCGGATGAAATGAATAATAATTTAGCTTTTACATCGAATGGCGGAAAAACGTGGAACTTGGGAAAAGGTTTAAATGGCTACCGTTCCGGTGTTTCATATATTGATAAAAACACGTTCATCGCCGTCGGTTCGAGCGGTTCGGATGTTTCGACAGATGGCGGCAAGACTTGGAAAAATCTGGATAAAGAAAATTACAACTCCGTGCAATCTTTGGGAATGACTTCAACTTGGGCGGTTGGTGCAAAAGGTTTAGTGGCGAGATATTTCAATCCTCTATCTTTGGTGAAAATTAATCCCGTCCAATAGTTTTATAAACTCCGCATTTGTCATAGAATTCTTCTGGTTGCCGATTAATTTATTTGTTATCGGTAAATATTCAATGAAAAGAGATTAGTCCGCGAAATACGCGAAAGAACGCGAAAAAAAGAAGTTAAAATCAATAGATTTCTCTTGTTTTTATTTCGCGTCTTTTCGCGTATTTCGCGGGCAAAAATAAAAGATGGATTTGAAAAAAACTAAAAAACCGCTTTCCTGCATAAAAGAAACTTCGCTTAAAAAAGAGCAATTTATCGAACTTTACCGTTATTTGAAATTAACACGAATGTTTGACGAAAAAACGGTTCGGCTTAAAAAACAATCGAAATTGACGGGCGGAGTTTTTACGAGTTTGGGACAGGAAGCGACTGCCGTCGGGACGGCTTTTGCACTTGAATCGCAGGATTTTATCGCACCTTTGATTCGGGATATTGGAGCGTGTTTTGTTAAAGGAATCGAGCCGCGAACGATTTTTCTGCAATACTTCGGACGCAGGACAGCACCTTCACGGGCAACCGATGTGCAGTTTCATTTTGCGGATTTTGAGAAGGGAATGATCGGACCGATCTCTCACTTAGGCGATCTGGTTTCGGTTTTGGCGGGCATTTTGCTGGCTTCGCGGATGAAGAAAGAAAATCGTGTCGCGGTTGTTTATCTGGGCGAAGGTGCGACCTCGACGGGAGCATTTCACGAAGGAATAAATTTTGCCGCCGTGAAAAAATTGCCTTTGATTACGGTGATTGAAAATAACGGTTACGCTTATTCGACTCCGACAAACGAGCAAACCGCCGCAAAATTTTTTGTTGATAAAGCCGTCGGTTACGGCGTAAAGGGAATGCAGGTTGACGGCAATGACATCGTTGCCTGCTATGAAACGATGAAGGAAGCCGCCCGATATGCCCGAAGCGGAAACGGTTCGGTTCTGATCGAAGCGTTGACGTATCGGCGAAAGGGACACGCCGAACACGACAATCAGGCGTATGTTCCCGAAGGCGAAAAAGAATGGTGGGCGGAATATAACGATCCGGTAATTCGCTATGAAAAATTCCTGATTGACGAAAAAATTCTGACCCGCAAAAAGATGAACGAGATCGAAGCGGAGATCGTCGAATTTTTAGATAAAGAAGCGGATTGGGCGGAAAGTCAGCCTGTGCCGCAAGCAGAAGATGCGGCACGGGATGTTTTTGATAATTCCCTTGTCCAGCCCGCCTTTAAGAAAAAAGTCCTGCCTGATTAAACACCCGTGCAGAAACAGGTTAAATCAGTTTACTGCTTTTTCTTTGCACCTTTGCACCTTTACGGGAAATAATATTATGGTAAAGAAAAGACTCCCGCAAAGAGGCAAAGCCGCAAAGAAGAAATCACAAGTTCCGTTTAATTATGCACCATTTTTAATGAACCGTCCGGGTTATATTTATCCCCGACATTTTCTCTTATGTAACTCAGACAACTCTGAAAATCCTTATAAATGTGTTCTTCGGGAATCAGATCGGGAACAATATCAATCCGCTTCATCATCATCAAAGGCTGTTTTTGCGGGGCGATCATCAGCGTATGAACACCTTTGCTCTCCAAATCCAGCAAAATATCTTCCAACGCATAAAGTCCCGTTTGATCCATATAAGGAACTTTATCCATACGCAGGATCAGATGCGAAGCGGTTGCCGGAATCTGCTTTGCCAAAGCCTGAAATTCGCTTGTGTAGCCGAAAAATAAAGGACCGTTCAAATGTTTGATAAATACTTCCTCATCGAGTTCGGTTGGAAATCCTTTCTCATCAACCCACGTCGGCAGACCTTTTTCCGCTTCTTTCAAGGTTATCAGTCGTGATTCGTCAGTCGTAAAATCACCCATTTTTTTCATAAATAAAATCGAGGAAAGCACCAGTCCGATGCCGACGGCACTGACCAGATCCCAAACCACCGAAAGAATTAAAACGATAAACATTACAATAACTTCCGAACTGACTTTGAAGATTCTCAGATCAATATCACGCGGCATATTCGGGATGGCTTTTAAGCCTTTATAATCCATTACGCCGATGCCGACGGTGATTAAAATTCCGGCTAGAACGGCGGCGGGAATTTTGGAAGCGGCGGGACTTAATCCGAGCAAAATAACCAGCAGCAGAACACCGGCGATCATTCCCGAAAGCCTTGTTTTTCCGCCCGACTTGATATTTATGACCGTGCGAATCGTTGCTCCTGCTCCGGGCAGACCGCCGAAAACGGCGGCGATGCTGTTGCCGATTCCCTGCCCGACCAATTCCTTGTTGGGATTATGTTTTGTTTTGGTTATATTGTCGGCAACGACCGATGTCAAAAGCGAATCAATCGCTCCGAGAAAAGCCAGCGACAGAGCCGAGAAAATATAAGGTGCTAATCCGGCAAAACTAAAGTTTGTAAATATCCCGAAATTTATTTGCGGAAAACCGCTCGGAATATCATCAATCGGGCGGTAGTTCACTCCCGCAAAATACGCTATTCCGGTAACTGCCAATAAAGCAACTAATTGGCTCGGAACAATGGTTGTAATTCGTGCAAAACCGTAAATTATTAAAATGGTCAGGAGCGTGAGAATCAGTTCCAGATAATTTATTTGTCCAATCGCCCTCGGCAGAGTTTTGATCGTGCCGACCACGCCCGTTACACTATTTTTTGCCAGAGTTTCGGCTTCGATATTAATTTCTTCTTCGGTTATATTCTCGACTTTTTTGGAAATCTTATCTATATTTTCGACGATGAGCGTTTCCTTGCCGCCTTCATCCTGCACGATCTTATTTATTAAAACGACTTCCGCCTGCGGTATAAAAGAATTTTTCAATTCCGCATCGTCCTTCGCATAATAACCGATGGCAGGCATAATTTGTGTAACTAAAATCATTACGCCGATTGCCGTCATAAAACCCGAAACGACCGGATACGGAATATATTTGATATATTTCCCGATTCCCGCAACCCCGAGGACTACCTGAAATAATCCCGCCAGAAGAAAAACCGCCAAAATTATCGGAAGTGCCTTCTCGACATTGCCGTCGTTAATTCCGACGATTCCGGCAACGACAACTAAACTGACCGCCGTCATCGGTGCTGTCGGACCTGAGATCTGCGTCGGAGTTCCGCCGAAAAATGCAGCGAAAAAACTTAGGAAAATCGCCCCGTAAAGTCCCGCACTCGGTCCGAGTCCCGAAGCCACTCCGAAAGCCAACGCCAACGGCAAAGCCACGATTCCCGCCGTAATTCCGCCAAAAGCATCGCCCTTGATATTGCTAAATAAATTCTTCATTCTTTATTTTAATTATGATTTTATCAGTCCTTTTTATGTGTTTTATTTTAGTAAGCCGTTAAGTATAATATGAATTTCCGATTGTGTTAAACTGTCCGCAATTATAATAATTTTAACGAAGCCGAATAATCACGGCAAAATTCACCATAAATACAATGAAACAAAATTACATCAGCGTTCCATTCAAATCAGCCAGTCCCAATGGTCTTAAGGAATATAACGGCATCGCCAAGTTTTCGGCGGCGGGAATTATTTTTGAATTTGAATCGAAATTTTTCGGCTTGGTGCAGGACGAAATAAAAGAAGTGCGTGTTTCATTAGACGAAATCCTTGATATTAAATTCCGCAAAGGTTTTTACAAATTCTTTGCAAAAATTCAAATACGCCTAAAAAACTTCACAAAACTCGCCGAACTTCCCAATGATGGCGGAAAAGTAAAACTAAAAATAAAACGCGAAGATTTCGATCTTGCCCAAACCGCCGTCGGGCAAATTCTACGATCTATAAACGGCGTTGATCCGCAAGAATTAGAAATGCCGAATGAGCAAAATGGACAACTACCGCCTGCTCAAACTTCCGTCAATGAATTATTCGATACGGAAAAACTGAACCGGAAAGACTCAAAAGAAACGAATAAGTTGGAAGGTTAAAGTAACCGGGTTTAATTTAATTTATTTCTCGTTCTTTGTTCTGAAAGTTTTTCACATTTATTTTTGTGCTACCGCACTCATTGCCGCCAAGCTGGACGGAGTTCCGTTTAAAAAACATTTTATTTTTTGACTTTGAATAAACCCTACACAAATCAACCTTTGATTTGAATTATTTTTTTTATTCCGTTTTAATTGGTAAAGACAAAAATGAATTCAACCACACCAAATTATATCGAGAATCAATTGATCTTGAATTTATCGAGAGAGGATTTAGCATTTGATAAAATAAATTCTCTGCTTGAGCAAATTATCAATTGGGATTATCTGATCGAAACGGCTTCGAGGCATTGCGTGATTCCGCTTGTTTTTAAGAATCTGGATGAATATTTTTCCGGTAAAATTCCGCAGAATATTCATTCGGAAATGCAATCCCGCTGTAAAGATACGGCGACATATAATTTCGTGCTGTCGGCTCAAGTTATCGGGATAATTGATTCTCTGCGGCAGAACGGTCTCGACATTATTTCCTACAAAGGAATGACGCTGGCACAACTTGCTTATAAGGATATTTCCCTGCGGCAGTTCGGCGATATTGATGTGATGATCCGCAAAGAGGATTTTCCGAAGGTCAAGGAATTATTGATGCAGTCCGATTGCCGTCCGGCGTGGGATTTGACCGCGAAACAGGAAAAAGCGGTGCTGAAATATTATTACGAATATCCTTTTATTTACGGCGAAAACAAGACTTTGCTCGAAATTCATTGGAAATTTATCGAACCGTTTTTTGCGTTTGATTTTGACACGAAAGATATTTGGGAGAGAACGCAAACGGTTGAAATCTGCGGCAAGGATGTTCCGACGCTGGCTTCGGAAGATTATCTGATCGTGCTTTCTTCGCACGGTTCAAAACATTTTTTCGAGCGTTTCAGTTGGATTTGCGATATTGCAAGATTGGTCGAAAACACCGAAATTGATTGGGACTTGATGATAAAACGGGCGGAAAAACTCGGTTGTCTGCGAATGGTTTGGCTTGGGCTTTGGATGGCGAGAGAAACTTTGGCGGCGAAAATGCCCGATGAAATTTACAAAAAAGTATTAGCCGAACCGGAAATTCAGGAGTTGGGCAGAATGTTTATAGAAAATATTTTTGCGGAAACTACGGAGAAACAGGATTGGAAGGATATGGCGAAAATCCACATGCGGATGCGTGAGAAAACAAAACATAAACTCATCTATTCAAAACGTCTGCTTTCGACAAAATTTATGGATTCGCTGTTTATGCCGATGGGCAGACCGCAGTAATAATGGATAACGGATAATGGATAGTGGATAATTTGGAAGAAGATATATTCATTGAACTTTCACCGCAAAAAACAAAAACATTATCCATTATCCGTTATCCATTTTCCATTTCTTTAGCCTTGTCCATTTGTCCCGCAATTCATAACGCAGATGAAGCGGCAGAATTCGCCGATAAAGTTGTTTTAAGCCTTTAAATTTTGTTTCAATACGCAGATTTCGCTGAAAGTTTTTTAGTGCTTTCCAGACTCTTTGATCCGTAATGTTCTGTTCCCGCAAATAATTTTCCAGCCAATTGAGGAAAATATTCATTGAAGGAATATCTTGTCCGTTTCTTGATTCAATCGAGCAAGTAGAAGCGGGATGCTGCCGATATTTTGCAAGACACGCATCCATCACATAAATATTTCCTTTCAAACTTAGTTTTGACCAAAAAACCTGATCTTCCCAGGCGTATCTATAATCGTCTTCAAAGATATTTTCAATCTGTTCGACAAAACACCGTTTGAGCATCACACAATTTATACCGGGCTTTCGTCCGCTTGCATTCAGATTATGGACGAGCAAATCCGGCGGCTGATACAATTTTTCCAGTTCTAAAACCAAGTCAATCTTAAAATCTCTTTCCCATTCACTCGCTTCATTCGACCACGAATACCAGCATTCAAGCGTCCCGCAAACCGCATCCGCATCCGCATTTTCCGCAAAAGCCTTTACTTCCCTTTCCAAAGTATCGGGAAAATAAATATCATCCGAATCTAAAAAAGTTATAAATTCGCCCCCCGCATTTTTTATCCCCAAATTCCGCGAAGCACTCGCTCCTTTATTTTCATTATTTTCGTGAGTTAATAAACTGATCTTGCCGGAATATTTTTTGGTAAATTCTTCGGCGATCTCATAGCTTTTATCTCTTGAACCGTCATCAACAAGAATCAATTCCCAATTCTCATAAGTCTGAGCCAAAACGCTTTCGACAGCTTCGCCCAGGAAATCTTCCCGGTTAAAAAAAGGAATGATTACCGAAACCAGCGGTTTATCTGAATTATCGTTTGGCGGAATTTGTTTCATCTTTTATTGAGTTTTTAAATATAATTGAGATGAAAGGATTATTCCATTTGAGATTTTAATTTATATCCGAAGGATCAGCACCTTGGGGAACAATCCAAAGTCTTGTATGGATTTCTTTTTCTTTTCCGCCGTTTATGAAGACGATTCTGGATATATTACAATACACCTGCAAAAGTGCTGTTCGATTCCGAGTTTACTTGGTTGGCTTTGCCAAAAGCAAAGGATTACTTGTTTGGTTACAGAAGTTAAACTTTTTATAAG
Source organism: Pyrinomonadaceae bacterium (assembly GCA_041744535.1). GTDB lineage: Bacteria > Acidobacteriota > Blastocatellia > Pyrinomonadales > Pyrinomonadaceae > Aridibacter. The sequence goes on along the minus strand of JBGTKR010000072.1, from coordinate 2,500 downwards.
AAAACCGTGTATTGAAATAAGATTATATGGAGTTACAATAGTATTAGACAGATTTATTTAATAATAACCTGTAATACCCTGTAACACTAAGTGAATAAAGGGGTTGAAGATGCGAAGTTTCATATAATTTCCTTGTGTCCCGCTTGGGCAAATGTATTAGATTAGTTGGCGAACGGCGTTTCGTCAATATAAAAACAAATATGAATAAAGAAATAACAATTAGAATCGCCGAAGAAAAAGATGCGTCGGCGATGGTCGAATTTAATCAGGCGATGGCTTTAGAAACGGAAGGCAAAAGACTTGAGCCGGAAAAAATAGAAAAAGGCGTTAAAGCGGTTTTTCGGGATGAGAAAAAGGGGTTTTATGTCGTTGCTGAAAATCAAGACGGCGAAATTATCGGCGGATTAATGATTATTTTTGAGTGGAGCGATTGGCGAAACGCTTGGTTTTGGTGGATTCAAAGCGTTTATATTTTGCCCGAAGGTCGCGGCAAAAAAATTTATAGTCGGCTTTATGATTTTGTTAAAAAAGAAGCCGATAAAAAGGGAAATGTCTGCGGTTTCCGGTTGTATGTAGAAACCGAAAATAAGCACGCTCAAAAGGTTTATGAAAAGGTCGGGATGGACGCTTCGCATTATTTAATGTTTGAGGAGGAAATTTGATATTTAAAAGTTAATAAGCCGTGCTTTTATGGCTAAAAACACGGCTTATTATTTTGAAAAATAAATTTTAAAACGCTTATGTTGGTATGACTATTGTAGAAAAAGAAACATTTTACCCCAAATAAAAATTAAGAAAGGACGTTTTAACATTTATTTTTCAAATAACCTATATCTTGTAAAATTCACAGTCGGCTTAATTTTATAAAAGACACCCCCAAATTTGTCTAAATTAAGCCGACCTTGCTCCCCGAATATTTAATTAAAAACTGCCCCTGCTCGCTCGTTCCTTCAGTTGTAAACTTTCCTGTTTTTGATTTTTCTTATTTTTGCCCATTCCGAAGACCGTTTGATACCTTCATAATAATTAGAAAAATCAATCCTGTATTTATATTAAAGCAATGTTCGTGCCAAAAATACAATCTGTGCAGAAACACAGTATAAGTGTTACCGAATAAAGATTTAGGCACAATCTATAAAGTCAAACAGTTTGTATTTCATATGTTCTTTTTGAATACAGAAGCAAAGTGGATTGTCTTAATTTAAGTCAGATAAAGATTTGAATTGTATTAAGTTCTGCAAATATGACAAAATTTCCTCTAAAGAAAATATGACAAAAATCTCAGAACAAGAATTTGCTAAAATTTGCAAAGGAATTTATGAAGACCGCCACATAATCCGCAAGTATAATCCGATTGGCGAAACAATTGAAGAAACACTTTTGTGGATGCTGATGAGTTGTCTGCATAGCTATCTGAGTTTGACCGAAATTGAAACCCCCTGTTTTAGCGGAATACCGAATGCGGAAACTTACAGGCAGGCGATTCTGTTTATTTTAAAGGATAGAAAGAAAGGGAATTTTGACGCGGGAGTTTATTTGGAACAGTTAGTTAAAAACTCATCATAGAAAAATTTCACATGTGGTCATATTGTTTTGAGGAAGACACGCACAAAAAAGTTTTCGTCAGCGACTATCTTTTTATAGCTTCAATCGGCAGACCGTGTTTACAAAGTAATTCGCACAAATAAATGCTGAATTTGCTTTGCTTTAAGGTTGAACTATATTCCCTACTGATATGATCCCGAATCTACATCCCTTCTTTATTGGCAAATATTGTAATATTGCTTTTTTGTTCCTAGATTCAAGGTCTAGTGAACAGTAGAAAATATAATGGAAAACTAAATTAGACCTTAATATCCCATTTACTTAATCAGGTGTAATGAAGTTTTTTTATTCTCCCTCAGCATAATGAAACAAAGGTTGATAAAGTGATTTTCCCTCGTCCCTTGTCCCTAATAACTTGTCCCTGCCTGCTTAGATGATTTAAAAAAGAAGAATCTAATTTTTCATTTGGCTTAAATAAATTGTAATTTTGGAATGCAACAGTTCCCTGCACGTTTGTAAACTTTGTGCGTTAACTGATGCAAATGTGCAGAATAAAACTGTAGCAATTAAAAATATATTTCTCTTTAATTTTTAATAATTTTGTATCGAAATGCAAATTTACCAACAAATTAAGGTTAAAGTCAATAAATATAGCTCACACATTGAAATTCTTTATTCTCAATTTATGCTTAAAGCTAGACAAAATAAAGGTTTATTAATTTTTTGTTATAATAAAATTTTGACAGAAAAATAAAAATCTTAGGTTTGTATTTCTAAATTCTTATGATTAGGAATGAATATTTAATAACCTTACCCATTATGAAAACATTGGATTTAGCCGTTGAAAACGGCGGTATATTTGTAGCCCGCGATGTAAATCGTGGGGACAGTTTCAAACAATATCTAAAGTGGTTGAAAACCACGACATACATTTTATATGTCGCCATCTTCAATG
>JBGTKR010000071.1:0-7989 GCA_041744535.1 Pyrinomonadaceae bacterium | reverse complement strand
TAATTCCTGAATTATCTGAATCGCCCGAACTTTCGGAGCTCCCGTAACAGTTCCCGCCGGAAAACACGAAGCGAGTGCATCGAATTGGTCAAAGCCGCTTTTCAAGTCGGAAAACAAATAACTGACAAGATGCTGAACGTGCGAAAATTTCTCGACGCTCATTAAATCCTTCACACGCACACTTCCAAATTCCGAAACTTTTCCGAGATCGTTTCTGCCGAGATCAACCAGCATCGTGTGTTCGGAAACTTCCTTCAAATCCGCCCGCATTTCTTCGGCGAACTTTTTATCTTCCAATTCATTTTTTCCACGCGGACGAGTTCCGGCAATCGGACGATATTCCAATTTTTTATCACGACAACGCACAAGCATTTCGGGCGATGCTCCGATGATTGATTTTTCGCCCAATTTCATCAAGATCATATACGGCGAAGGATTCAAAGAACGCAAAGCCCGATAAATTGATTCCGGTGTTGCATTCGTTTTCTTTGAAAAACACTGCGATAAAACGACTTGATAACATTCACCCGCATTTATCAACTCTTTAATTTGCGAAACCGCATTTTTAAAATCTTCTTTTTCCCAATTCGATGAAATTTCCGCATCGGTTTCATTTTTGTTATTTGAAATTTTCGGTAATTCTGAGGTTTCAAGGTTTTCAAAAATAAATTCGTTGGTTTGTTTTGCCTTCTGAAATTGGTTTAATAATTCATTTTGATCCTCAGATTCTTCGGCAAAAACTAGTGTAATTATCGCAATTTGTTGTCTGGCGTGATCGAAAGCAATTGTAGTTTTATAGAAACCAAATTGCGAACGGGAATTCGAATCGAAAGATTTTTTTGATTTCTTTAAAATCGGCTCGAAATTCTCAACCGCCTCAAAATCGAAATAACCAACCGCACCGCCGATAAAAGACGGCAAATTCGGAACATCGGCAACTTTTCGCATTCTTAAATTTTTCTTTAAGAATTCATAGATCGGTTTATCTTCAACAGTTTTGGATAAATCGTTTATAATAGAAGTTTTACTGTCTGTTTCGATTGCAGTCAATTCAGGATTTGCACCTAAAAACGAATATCTCGCAAGGTTTTCGCCGCCTTCGACCGATTCAAAAAGAAATGAATGTTCCGCATCTTTAGCAAGTTTCAAATACGCACCGAAGGGTGTTATCAAATCTGCGGGAAACCTTGTAACCACAGGAAAAACTTCAGCCTCGCCGGATTGCGAAATCAAATGCTCAAACTCATTTTTTAACAATTCATTCATAAATTAAAAAAGCACCAACGAAATATGATTCGTCGGTGCTTTTTACAAAAATTTATCTTCTACAAAGATTCCAAATTTTACACAATTCCACCAACGCTTTTAGTATTCCGCCACCAAAGCCGTTTAGAAATTTGTGTTTTATTAAAATCCTGCAAATTCATTGTTTAAATAAGTAACAGATTTGAAATTCTTTTGTCAAACGGACTCAAAATTAATCAATAAAAATATTAGTCAAGGGAAGTTTGAAATTTGGCAAAATGTCTTCGCAAGTTAAATCGTCATCCTTCTGCAAAGTGCTTGATTCATTTGGTGACTTGTAAATTCTGATACGTTCAAAACGCGGTTCGACCAACCAAACTTGTTTGACTCCGGCGTTAAAATAATCATTTAATTTATCGAAAATTTTGTCATATACATCATTCGGAGAAATGACTTCAATGGCAATATCCGGTGCAAAATTCCATTTTTTCAGTGGTTCGCCTTTTTTTGGTATTTTTTTACTCGAAACAAATGCGACATCCGGCATTCTTTCATTTTTACCGACTGTGAACATTGTATCAGCACCGTAAACTCTGCCTAATTGTTTATCTCTCGCAAAATACCAAATCTCTGCACCCAATCTTAATGCGATTCCGCCTGCTTTTGCACCTGACATATTTTTAATCTCCTCTTCGCCGTCAACCAATTCGACTTGTTTTTCGCGGTCAATAATCTTATCTTCAACGGCAAGCGGAAAATTACTTTGCGGGGAATTATTTTGGATTAACTGTTCATTCATCGCCATAATTACTACTCCTTAATTTTGAAGTTTAACACAATAATCAAAAGTTACATACGCTCGGGAACTTTGATTCCCATCGTTTCAAGTGCCGTAGTTAAAGACTTTCTCGCAATCTCGGCGGTGCAAATCATAACGGCTTGTTTGAGTTTGTCAGATTCATCTTTGATGCGATGTTTTTGATAAAAAAGGTTTGAAGTTTTGGCTAAATTAAATGTATATTTTGCTAAAATTGCCGGTTCGGAATTTTCGATTGCTTGTTGAATTGTTTCTTCAAGGCGAAATGCCAAAATGATGACCGACCAAAAATCATTGCCATCTTTTTCATTGAGAATACCGGCGATTTTATCTTTATTTTCTTTAACTGATTTCTGTGCGTTTTCGAGTGCGTTTTGGTCCAATTTTTTAAATATCGAATTAATACGGACGGTTGCATTTTGACAATACGTTCCGGTTTCGCCTTCAAATGCCATTGCTTCTTTGAAATCGAACACGATGACAGTATTTTTAGTGAACTTAGCAAGAAAATAACGCAACGCACCGATGGCAATTTCGTGGGCGATTTGCTTTTGTTTTGCTTCGGTAAATTCGGGATTTCGTTCGGAAACTTCCTCAAAAGCGTTGGCTTCCAAACGGTTTATTAAATCATCTGCCTTTACGCCTAAACCTTTCCGCCCGGACATTTCAATAAACGATTTTTGTTTGTCTTCATCCGATAATTTAAAACCTAATTCTTCGGCAGCACTTGGTGAAAGTGCGACCATTTCATACGAAAGATGAACGCTTGCTTCTTCGCCTTTTTCGGGAAAAATCGTCGCAACTCCTTTTTTAACAACTTCTTGCGGATAAGATTGGCGTGTGTCAATCACATTATAAACCGTTTCCGCATTGCCGAATTCAGGATGTTTGTTTTTATTCGGTTCAGCCGTCGTAATCCAAACTTCCTTGCCGTTTTCATATTCTAAAAATTTATCGTAATAAAAATCCTTGTCCAAAAGTCCGAGTTTCCACATTTGATAGGCGATGTCTTTGCCCGTGTAAGTTACAGTTCCGTTTGAACGCACGAGAATTTTGTCTTGTTCGTTGTCATCATTTCCGGCGTGTTCTTCAAACGGCATCACCCAACAACCTGCCATTTTGCCGTCTTTGACAAATTTAATAACTTCGCGTTCCTTCATCATTTCAAATGCCTTGTGCCAGAAGTTGAGATGCAGAATTTCAGATTCTCTCGGCAAAAGATCGTAACGGATTGAAAGGCGTTCCATCGTTTTCAAAATGCAGTGAACATTCCTTGTTGCGACGAATTCGGCAATTGTCGCCGTCGGATTGTTGCCTTCTTCAATCAAATGCAGAGCTTCCGCACGTTTTTCCTTTAATTCTTCATTCGTCTGATATTCAACGCCGACTTTGGCGTATAGATCCCAACAATAATAATCAAACGAAATGCCTTCATCTTGTAACCTGTCGGCTAAACTCACAATGTCCGCCAAGTTCATATTCATTAAATTAATAAACCCGACAACGACATCGGCGACTTGAACGCCCGTGTTGTCAATATAATTTTGAACTTCGACCGTGTTGCCGTTTGCACGCAGGATTCTTACAAAAGTATCGCCTAAAACCGAGTTGCGAACATGACCGATGTGTGCGGATTTATTGGGATTTACCGAAGTATGCTCAACGCAGATTTTTGTCGAAGTTTCCTTGTTTGCATTCGGCAAAACTTCAGTTTCAAATGCCTCTGCAAGAAAATCTGATCGGTTATAAAATATGTTCAGGTATCCGGGACCTGCAATTTGTATGTCTTGAACGAATTCGACTTCCATCAAATCCGCTTTTAATTTTTCAGCAATCGCACGCGGATTTTGTTTTTCACCCGTTTTATTTTTTAAGTGTTTGGAGAGTTCAAAAGCGATTGGAAAAGCCAAATCACCGAATTCGGTTTTCGGAGGAATTTCAGCGGCGATATTTCCGAGCGAAATGTCGAAATTATTTTTTATGATTTGTTTAATTTTTTTTGTTAAAGTATTTTGAAAATTGGTTAATGACATAATATTTTGCAGCAGTATAACAAAGGATAGTGAGTAAATTGGAATTTAATAAACTTCGGCAAACCCAAAAAATTCTAATTTAAGCATTTTTAATTTTTTCGACTAAGCAGATAATAAAGTTGCTCACTATCATTTGCTATGATGTTTAATTTTATAAAAAGCAAAGTATAACTTTAGGTTTTGCTTATATCAAAGTTAAAATCAGATATGCAAATTTCAGAAGAATTAAAGCAAAAATTTGATGACGCGAAAAATGTATGCGTTTTGACGGGAGCGGGAATTTCGGCGGAATCCGGCATTCCGACATTTCGCGGCGGTGGACACGCTACGGTTTGGAAGGGAATGCCGTTTGAGCAGATTTCGTCGGCACGTATGGTTAAAGAAAATTTAGCGGAAGTTTGGGAATGGTTTGATTATCGGCGGGGCGTTTTGAAGGAATGTGAGCCGAATGACGCACATTTTGCTTTAGCCGGATGGGAAAATTATTTTGATGAATTTACACTTATTACCCAAAATGTGGACGGTTTGCACGCTCGTGCGGGATCAAAAAAGATCATCGAAGTTCACGGAAATATAAATCGTTCAATCTGCCTAAATTGTAAAAAGCGTTTTCAGATGAATGCAGACGACGTTCCGCACGAACCCGAAAAATGCGATAATTGCGGCGAAAATGTTCGCCCTGATGTGGTTTTGTTCGGCGAGATGTTGCCTGTCGGAGCATTTGAAGAAGCCTCTGTAAAAGCAGAGTCTTGCGACATATTCTTTGTGATCGGAACTTCTGCACTCGTTTATCCGGCGGCTGGTTTGCCTGAACTTGCATTTCAAAATGGAGCATACTTAGTCGAGGTTAATCCTGAAGATACTGCATTGTCCGGTTATTGCAACGAAATAATTCGCGGCAATGCAGGTGAAATTATTCCCGAATTTTTAGGTTGACATTTATGAAAACCCTTTATTTTGATTGTTTTGCAGGTGCAAGCGGAAATATGATTCTCGGCGGATTGGTTTCACTTGGAGTTGATTCGGAACAATTAATTGCCGAGATTAAGAAGTTGAATATTTCAGATTTTGATATTGAAATTACGGAAGTAAATCGAGCAGGAATAAATTCTATTCACGCCAAAACAATTTATAATGAAGAGGAAACTCATAGACATTATTTTGATATAGAGAACATTATTAAAGCATCAAATTTAGCTTTATCAATAAAAAATCGCTCAATAAACATATTCAAAAATCTTGCCATTGCCGAAGCTAAAGTTCACGGAATTGAATTAGAAAAAGTTCATTTCCACGAAGTCGGAGCGATGGATGCGATTATTGATGTGGTCGGTGCGTGTGTTGGTTTTGAGGTTTTAGGAATCGAGAAATTTGTCTGCTCAAAAATTCACGTGGGAAGCGGTTTTGTTGAAATCGCTCACGGTAAATATCCCGTTCCGCCGCCCGCCGTTGCGGAATTATTAAAAGGAATTTCGATTTATTCAACTGAAATTGTCGGCGAGTTGATAACACCGACGGGTGCGGCAATTGTTTCAACTGTTTGCAGTGAGTTTGGAGAAATTACAAATTTTCAAACCGAGAAAATCGGCTACGGTGCGGGAACTCGTGAATATGATAATTTTCCGAACACTTTACGTTTGATGCTTGGGAAAATTTCACCGCAGAGACGCGAAGACGCGGAGAATTTTAATTCAAAGACCGAAGACCAAAGACCGAAGACCGAAAGCCTTTTGTTAATCGAAACAAATCTCGATGATATTTCGGGTGAAATTTTAGGCTTTGTCTTGGAAAAGGCTTTTGAAATGGGAGCGTTGGATTGTTGGTTCACGCCGATTCAGATGAAGAAAAATCGTCCGGCGACGATGGTTTCGATTTTGTGTGAGCCAGCGGATAAGGAAAGATTTGCTGAATTGCTGTATACTGAAACTTCGACTCTTGGCGTTAGAATTAAACAAATTGAACGCGAATGTTTGCCGCGTGAGATTGTGAAGATTGAAACGGAATTTGGCGAGATTGATGTGAAAATTGCGAGATTTAATAATCGAATTGTTAATATCAAACCTGAATTTGAGCAACTTCGCAGAATTGCTTTAGAATCGGATTTTTCGTTCAAAGAAATTGAAGAAAAAGTTTTGGAGAATATAAAATCAACTTTTTAGAATTTGAAAAAACGCGAAGCAGACTGGAGAGTAAGCGTCCCGCTTGCAATGAGCGTTTCTTAAACGCGAAAGTAAAGGTGATTAGCTTTAAGGATAAAATGAATATTTAAAGATGATTAACTCGGCTTTCGTGCTGTCGCACTCAACGCAAGCGGGACGCTTACGCTCCAGTCTAAGAAAATTTTGTAACTGGAGAAATATAAATTTGTCTGAAAATAAAAAAGTAGATATTGAAAAAATCGCCCAAGGTGTGCGTTTGATGCTCGAAGGAATGGGCGAAGACGTTGACCGTGACGGTTTGCAGAGAACGCCGGAAAGAGTGGCGAATTTTTATGCGGAACTGACCGAAGGAATGTGGCAGGACGCAAAAGCCGAAGTCGTTCCTCTGCCGGGCGATTCGCACGACGAAATGGTTATCGTCAAAGATATTTCCATCGCGTCCGTTTGCGAACATCATCTTGCACCATTTGTCGGCAAAGTTCATATTGCCTACATTCCGAAGGATGGGCGAATCGTTGGTTTGTCGAAATTGGCGAGAATTGCGGAGATTTTCGCCAGACGTTTGCAGGTGCAGGAACGCTTAACAAAACAAATCGCCGACACGCTTTTTGAAGAACTCGAACCGCTCGGCGTAATGGTCGTGATGGAAGCCGAACACACTTGTATGACCTTACGCGGTGTTAAAAAACCGGGTGCGAAAACAATAACCTCGGCAGTTTTGGGTGGATTTAGAAAAGACCCGCGAACCCGTTCGGAGGCGATGAGTTTGATAATGGGTTAGGAAATATTTTTATGTGTTTTATGTTGTATCTCGGTTCGGATAAAGAATTAGAAATTAGTAAATTTGATTTTGCTAATCCAAAAGTTCAAGTAACGGAAATTAAAAAGAAATCCCATCCGGTTACAAAGCACTTTTCAAAAACCAATGTTTATTATGTCGCATCAACAGAAGCGTGTGGATGTAGTTTTAAGCAAGAAGAAGATGTTTTTAACCTGATATGTCGGAACAAAATAAAGTAAAAGAAAATCAATTACAACTGACAAATCTGTTAAAAACCCTTTTGGAAAAAGAACAATCAATTGAGTTATATGGAAGTTGGGCGGGTGATGATGATAAATTAGAATCTTCGAAAATTATTAGTGTGAACGAACTTTTAGAAAATGAATTTTACTTTGAAGAAAAAGAATTATTGACTGTGAAAATATTATGAAAATGAAAAAACATATTTTGTTACTTGTTACTACTGTTCTATCAATCAATTCAACTTTGTTCGCACAAAAGAATGATTACATAAAATATTTCAGCGAAAAGGATTTGCGTTCGACGGTGAAATATTTGTCGGATGATGGTTTTGAAGGACGTGGACCGGGGACTCGCGGCGGTGAGTTGGCGGCGAAATATATTGCTCATCGGTTGAATTTGGCGGGGATTAATCCGGGAAATAACGGAAGTTATTTTCAGCCTGTCCCGCTTGTCGGTTTGAAGCCTAATGCAAATACGAAATTGAATGTTTCGAGGAAATCGGACGGGAAAGATTTTACGTTAGATTTCGGGACGGATTTTGTCGGATTTACCGATGCACAAAAAGATGATGTAACGGTTGAAGGCGAACTGATGTTTGTCGGTTACGGAATTGATGCACCGGAGCAGAATTGGAATGATTATAAAGGCGATGCCGATAAATACAAGGGAAAAATTTTGCTGATGCTGGTAAATGATCCGCCCGCCACCGCA
>JBGTKR010000070.1:0-10047 GCA_041744535.1 Pyrinomonadaceae bacterium | reverse complement strand
AAAAGGAACATCCGCTCCGATCCCGCATCCGATTTGAATTAATTCTTTTGGTTTTGGTGATAAATTCCAAAGCGTAGATAAACCCAAGATCGCAATCGCCGCATTTGAAGAACCGCCGCCTAAACCTCCGGGCGAAGGAATGTGTTTTTCCAGATGAATTTTTGCTCCGTCCCGAACATTATATTTTTTTTGCAAAATCTCTGCGGCTTTTATTATAAGATTATCCGCGTCCGTCGGAATACCGGAATCGTCGCACGTCAAAACTATTTTACTGTCTTTTTCAAAAGTCAGAGTGTCATTTAATGAAACCGTCTGAAATGCCGTGCAGAGTTCGTGAAAATTATCAGACTGACGTTTGCCCAGAATTTTCAAAAACCAATTAATTTTTGCAAAAGATTTTAGTTTTAAAACGCCCGATCTCATTTATTCAGACTAAATAAAACAAAAAAAAACCGCAACTCATAAAATTGCGGTTTGTGTAATTTTTTTAATTATCAGCCATTGTTCATTTGTCGAGAAAAACCTGCGTAAAATAGTAAGCCCCGTCCTGATTGACCGCGACACCGATTCCCGATTGCTGCCATCTCGGATTTAAGATATTTTGACGATGACCGGGCGATTTCATCCAGCGTTCAACGGCGAATTCCACCGGATTTTGAAAGCCTTGATTAAATGCTATGTTTTCGCCGATTGCCTTCCATCTGTCAATTCCCAACGCATTTGCCCGTTCATCTATCAACATTCCGTTCAGACTTTTATGACTAAAAAATCTGTTGTCAGCCATATTTAATGAATGCTGACGGGCGAGAGTTGCGATATTGTCGCTCCATTGCACGGGTTTTAATCCGTATTCGGCACGTCTTTTGTTTATCAAATGAAACGCCGTTTTCTCCAAACCGTAAGCGGCACGACTGGTTTTAAATTCTGTATCATTTTTTAAGTTGGAAATTCGCGGACGGGTGATCTCGACCTTTTCATCCGCACCTGAAATTACATATACGGTTCTGACCTTGTTTCCGTCATCTAAACTGTTTTGTCCGAAACTGTCGGTTGATAATATTGTTATAAAGGCGAGAACAATTAATAATCCAAAAATTTGTATGGAGTATGGATGGAGTCTTTTCGTTTTCATTTTTCCTCACTTCGGTAGTCAGACAATCTCATTAGAGATTCACGACTTTGCGTCCACTACATCGCTGTAGGGTTGCCTTTTTCGGTTGAGGGAGCAGATAAAAATATTTTCTGCCTGAGATTTATATAATCCGAAAGTTTTAAAACTTTCGCCTCATATCATATAAATATTTAAATAGTCTGTATTTCCAAAAAAGTTTATTTTTACCGAAAAAAAGTTTTGGAAATTATTAATCACCCGTCTGATTATTAAATTTTACTGTTTTTTTATAACACCGTTACAAGTTCTTTTTCAGCAAACAGATCGTCTTTGCCGAATAATGCTCTGTATTTTTCGATCAGAATCCTGGCATCATTCGGACGATTCGCTTTTTTATAAGCCTCGATCATTTTGCCAACCACCCGAATCGCAAAATCCTTGTTTTCATTTTTTGCTAAATTCGTATTTTCAATTCCGCGAATTTTAAGTGCGTTTTGATAAGCGGCAATTGCTTCATTCGTTCTTTCCGATTCAACAAAAATATCGCCGAGAGCAACCTGCAAATTTGAAGCGGAATTTTTATCGCCTGAAATATTATCGGCAACCGCTCCCCGCAGAACTTTGGCGGCATCATCAACCTGTCCGGTTCGGGCAAGAGTCTGAGCCAGCAACTGAACTAATAACTCATTTTTCGAGTTTACAAAAACCGCCTGTCTTAAAGCATCAACCGCCGAGAGCAAAGAATTTTTATCAGCACCGGCTAAGGATTGTTTGAATAATTCTAACGCTTCGGGATTATTCGGATCGTCAGCAATCGAACGGCTTAAAAATTCCAAAGCACCCCGTGAATCTCCGCTCTTTAATAAAACCGAGCCGAGTTTGAGTGTTGCATCTTCAACCGATAATTGTATCGTTTCGCCCATTACACGATTAAAAAATCCGGTTTCCAAAGGTGTCGCTGCAGAAACCCAGTTTTTCAGAGCGGTTATTTGTAAATTCCGTTTATTTTGTGCCTCATAAAATGCACTTAAAAAAGCCCACGCTTCGGCATTTCTGGGATCGAGCCGGCTCACCTCCTGCCATTCAAAAATTGATTTTTCAGCCGCTTCCGAATTTAATCTGCCTCTTCCCAAATTGCTTTTTATCGTATTTAAACGGGCTAAAATGCGGTGTCCGCCGAAATTATTTTTATCCAGTTTGGCGGCGATCTCAGCCAACAAAATAGCTTCATTTATATCGGGCTGCGAAACGGATAAGGCGAGTTCGGCTAAAGCGGTATAGGCTTCCGCTAAATTCGGATCGAGTTCGACGGCTTTTTGCAGAGCATTTTTAGCCAATCTAGCTCCATTAACTTCAAAAGTATTGCTCAAACGCCGCATCGCCCAAAGATATCTCTGACCTTCCAGCAGTTTTTGATAGGCTTCTTGTCTTCTTTCTCTGGAAACACTCGTATCCTGATTTTGACCTTCGTTTGTTTTTGCAAGGATTACAGAATCAGGTATTTTGGGTTTCGGCGGGGGCGGCGAGGTTTGTGCAGATATATTCAAGCTAAAAAATAAAATGGACACAAAAAAACCGACAGCTGCAAAATATTTTTTTTTCATTTTACCTCTAAAATTTATCTAAAATCAGGTCTGCAAATATTTTTCAGGTAAAATAAACAGCTAAAAGTCTGCTTTTCCGGCTTAAATTATACCTTATATTTACGCTTTATTATTTTGCCTTCCCTTTAATTACTTTCCTTCTTCGGGCTTTCTTTCCGAAATTACGGTGGTTAAGGATTTGGGAATTTGCGAATCTCTAATTTCCCCTTGATTTTCGATGATTTGGTCAATCAATTCAAATTTTTCCGCTTTGAAATTTTTGGTCATCAAAACACCGTCTTTATCAATCGTCAACGGATAAACTCCCAAAAATTCATTTTTCAGATTCGTCATAAACGATTTCTTTTCGGGCGGAAGTATATGCGATCTTTCGGGATTTGGTTCGGGAATTTTTGCTCCGATAAGTTCAAGTTGTTCCTTTGACTTATCAACATAATCGCTATTCGGATAATCCCGCACGATCTGCTGATAATACTTAGCCGCCTGATCGGTTTCTTCTTCGATCTGATAAGTTACGGCAAGTTTGTAAAGTGCTTCATCCAGATAACTGAAATTCGGATACCTGTCTAAAATTTCAAGAAAACGATTTTGAGCCCCCTTCAGACCGCCTTTTTGAAAATCAACCGATTGCTTATAGTAATAATTGCCGACGATCAGATCGTGCAGTCCGAGATTGTCCTGAACTTCCTTAAGTCGAATCTGAGCTTCCGGCAACAGATTTGTTTTCGGATATTGTTGAATCAAGGCTCTAAGGCGTTGCTCGGCTTTTTTGGCTTTTGTAATGTCCCTGTCCGGCAACCCGATCTGCCGCATTTCGGATTCGGCGATCTTTAGCAAAACACGATCAGCCAGCGGATGAGTCGGGAAAAAAGTCAGCCAATCCTGATACTGAGCCGAAGCTTGAATCAAGGAACTCGTGCCGCCTTCAAGATAAAAACTGTCGGCAACGGCAAGTTTTGCCATCGCCAGATACGGAGAATCGGGATAAGTCGAGATAATATTCTGGAAAAGCAGTCTGCCGACATCATAATTTCCTTTGCGGACTTCTCGCGTAGCCGTTACAAAAAGAACTCTGTCGCGTCCGGGCGTAACCGTTCCGATCAATTCTTCATATTCATCGCTGCCGCCGCCGCCGAATATACCGAGAAATTTTTTCGTTTTCTTCTTTTTATAAGGCTTTCCTTCGTCGGTAGTCTGTGCGGCACGGGCATCTGCCGTTTCCAGAAGTGCTGTGTCAACTCTTGATTGAAAACGCGAAGTTGATTCTTCCAATCTTTCAATATCGCTGATCTCGAATTTCTCGCTTCGGCTGACCTTACCGCGAATACTGTTGACCTCATTGAGCAAACTAGACGCTTCTTTTTCCAATGAAACGAGTCTTCCCAATGGAGTTTCAGGATTATTTTTGTCTTCTTTTCCGGCTTTATCTTCTAAATTATTTACTGAAATTTTCAAAGAATTACGCAAAGCATCGAGTTTTTGATTAAGAATATCCAGTCTTTGCGATGGCGTAGCATCATTTCTTACCTGTGCCAACGACGGCAAGATAAATAATGAAACTATAAATATCCCTGTCAATAAAATTTTAATATTTGTTAAACGCATAGTTACCTCTGTAAATTTTCCGTCTTTTTCAGCAATTTATTATGTTAGAAAAAATTTATGGGATTTAATAAAATTTATCGTTTATATTTCCTTAATATTCCCTCGTCCCTTTTCCCTTTTCCCTAACTCCTAAGTTAAACCCAAACCGTTGCCGCCTCGATCATATTTCTGATTGCTTCAGTCGGCTTCCCTTCGCCGAAAACCGCCGAACCCGCCACGATTATTTCCGCCCCGCTTTCAACTATTTTTGCAATATTATCGGTATCAATTCCGCCGTCTATCTCTATTTTCGTATCGAGTCCGCGTTCATCAATCATTCCTTTCAAACGGCGTAATTTATCAACCGATTCGGGAATAAATTTTTGCCCGCCGAAACCCGGATTTACCGACATCAATAAAATAAAATCCGCATACGTCAATGCTTCTTCCAATGAATTTAAAGGAGTTGCCGGATTAATAGCAATCCCGGATTTTCCGCCCGCCTGACGAATTACAGCTAAAGTTCTCTGCAAATGAACATCCGCCTCGACGTGAACCGAAACCATATCCGCTCCGGCTTCAACAAATTTTTCCGCGTAACGGCTCGGTTCTTCGATCATTAAATGACAATCTATCGTCATATCCGTCGCCTTTCGCAAAGACTTGACCACCGGCAAACCGATTGTAATATTCGGAACAAACTGCCCGTCCATCACATCAACGTGCAGAATATTTGCTCCGCCCGCTTTAACTTTTTCAATTTCTTCAGCCAGTCTTGTAAAATCCGAAGACAAAATTGATGGTGCAATTTCAAACATATTTTATATGATTTATCTCTAACTTTTGTTGCCTCAAACTTTAACTTAGTTGCTTGGCGGAACTTTTCTCGGACGCGAATCGCCGGAACTTTTCGGTTTCTCATCCGGTTTATTCTGCTTATCGTTTGCCGGATTTTTCGGAGTCGGTGGCGTTGCGGGTTTTTCCGTGCCTGTTTTGCCGTCGGTTTTATCCGTTGATTTTTTATCGTCCGAATCCGATTTGCCCGAATCTTTGGAGTCGGATTCCTTAGATTTATCATCCCCGTCTTTTTTCTCGTCCTTCTTTTTATCCTTTATCACATCGCGGGTTTTCGGGACGATTTTTTTATCGGTTTTTTTAGGTTTCTCTTTTGATTTTTCGGTTTCCAGTTCGGGTAATTCTTTTATTTCTTCTTCTTTTTTCTTTGTTTCTTTTTCTTTATCTTCAACATCTACGGGGGCTTCGTTGCCGTCGGGGTTCGCCTGACTGACGATTACCGAGATCATCAAACCCGTTTTTCCGGTAGTTCCCGCTCTCGGTCTTTGTTCCAGAATAGTGTTCGGTTTTTCGTTGCTGTAGCGTGATGCGATTTTCTTGATCCGTAAACCTAAGGACGCAAGTTCATCTTCGCCTTCATTTAAGTTTTTGCCGACAACTTTCGGAATTTCAACTTCTTCGCCGACCAGCGATATATAAAAAACGCCCGCCATTCCGACCATAAAAGTTCCGGCTAAGGCAATTACAATGAATAATTTACCGATTGCCGACATTCCCGTTTTAACTAATCCCATAAATTTTATTTATCCTCGATGAGTCGAATTTCAGACAACGAAGTCTAACATTTTTCCAGCTAAACTTAAAAGATTATAACAAATTATTTTTTTACCAAAGCTGCAATAAAAAAGCCGTCCGTATTATCACGATATGGAAAAGTCCTTGCAAATTTATCCGAACTCAGAAATTTTTCCGGCACTTCGGGAGAAATTTTTGCAAAGTCCGTGTTTTCCGCTAAAAACTTTTCAATAACTTTTTCATTTTCTTCAACTTCGAGCGAACAGGTCGAATAGATAATTTCGCCGCCGTCCTTAATCAGCTTTGATGCGTTTTTTAATATTTTGAGTTGTTTGTGTTGTAGTTCGGCAAAATCAGCTTCCGTTAAAAAATAACGTATTTCGGGATTCCGGCGAATCGTTCCCGTTCCGCTGCAAGGTGCATCGAGTAAGATTTTATTAAAACTTTTATCCTTAAAAGGCAGAGCTTTTTCGGCATCATATTGAATTAGATTAACGGATTCTGCACCTTGATTTCGGCAATTATTTTTCAGCGTTTCGATTCTGCGGCTGTAAAAATCTCCGGCGACTATGAACGGTTCGATATTTTTTTGATAAAGATTTGCCGCGATCAAAGTTGTTTTGCTTCCCGGCGAGGCACAAACATCAAGAAATTTTTGCCCGTTTTCAGGCTTAACCGCTCGGGCAGCTACCTGCGAGGCGGCATCCTGAAAATAGATTAAACCATCTCGAGCCAACTCTTTCAATTCATTTGTAAAATTCTCCGCCGTAAAACTTTTATTTGATAATTCCGATTCAGTCTGTTGAATTTTTAATTTTTCAAATATTCTTTTTTTAACAATTTCCTGCGACTTAAAAAATTTTGCGGTAAATCTGTATGTCGGATTCGGCGGTTTATTATTTGCAGACGCAAGTTTTTTTGTATCTTCCAAGCCGAATTGATTTATCCATTTTTCTATCAGCCATCTCGGATGCGAAGTTTCAACTGATAATTTTTCGATTTCATCCTCAAATACAAAGCTGATTTTTTGTTTTGAAGCCCGCCGCAGAACCGCATTAACCAAACCGCTTGCCGAATTTTTTCTTGCCATTTTGACCAGATTCACGGATTCATTAATTGCCGAATAAGCCGGAATTCTATCCAAAAAAATCATTTGATAAAGCCCTAAACGCAATGCGATCAATACTTCGAGATCAAATTTATTCAGTTTTTTTTTGGTTAAACTTTCGACAATATGATCGAGATAAACTTTATTTCTCAAAACCCCGAGCGTCAGTTCGTGGCATAGCGAACCGTCTTTTGCTGATAGATTTTCTTCATAGATCGGAAGCAAGATCGAAGAAAAAGCCTTTTCCCTTTGAACTTTCAAAAGAATCTCAAAAGCAGATTTTCGGGCGGGTGATATTTTCATAATTTGTTTGAAAGCCAAATAACGACAAATAATTTTCCATTTTCCGTTATCCGTTTTCCATTTTCCGACCTGTTTTTAATTGTATCCCATTCAAAAAATCGCGTGTTTCCATCCGCCGTTTTCCCTGCATCTGCAATTGGAGAATTTGCAAAATCGTGTCATTACCGCATTGGATAAAAAGGTCTTTTTTTTCGGCGGTAATGATTTTGCTAAAATCTCTGTCGGTTGAAGAATTATCCGAATCGGTTTTCCAATGTTTTGCTTCCCAAAGCGTGATCTTTTTTCCCTGATAAAATGTGTATGAACCCGGAAAAGGCTGAAATCCACGCACGCGGTTATTTATTTCTTCGGCGGATACACTCCAATCAATCAGACCGTCTTCCTTCGACATAATCGGGGCGAAGGTCGCTTTTTCGTCATTTTGTCCGACCGGAGAAATTTTCTTATAATTTTTCAGCGTTTCGCTCAAAAGTTCCGCTCCGTTCAAAGATAACCTTTCCATCAATTCAATCGAATTTTCCCGCTCGCCGATCTGCGTTTCGCTTTGCATTAAAATCTTGCCCGTATCCAATCCGGCATCCATCTGCATTGCCGTAATTCCGGTTTTTGTTTCGCCTTCGGCAATCGCCCAATTTACCGGAGCAGCACCGCGATATTTCGGCAAAAGCGAAAAATGAACATTGATACAGCCCATCGGAAAAGCGTTTAAATAAGATTTCGATAAAATCCTGCCGTAAGCAACAACGACGGCGACATCCGCTTTATGAGATTTAAATAATTCGATGCTTTCCTTAGTTTTGATTTTTAACGGTTGATAAACTTTTAAATTATTTTCCAATGCAAATTCTTTCACGGGCGAAGCGTTTAATTTTTGTCCACGCCCGGCAGGTCGGTCCGGTTGAGTCCAGACCGCGACAACTTCGTGTCCGTCATCTAAAATCTTTTCCAAAGTCGGAACTGCCGCCTCAGGTGTTCCCATAAAAACGATTTTCATATTTGCCCATAAAAAACAATGGCAAAAGTGCGTTTCAAAACACATTTTTGCCATTTCAAATCAAACTGTAAACTAAAATGCACAATGATAATTTGATGTTTCAAAGGTTTTCACCCACTTTCCGCTTTCGCGTTTATAAACATTAAAAGTGTTCCCTTCAAACCCGCGAATTATTGTAAAAATCTCACTTACCCCATCGCCGTCAAAATCAAAAGAATCAAGCAGTAATTCGTGAGACATTCCTTCGTCAACCGATGAAATTTTTTCATTCATCACATCCGCCTGTTTGACCGTTTTAAAATCGCTGTAGGTCAAAGTGTAAGTTCCGCTTTTCTCCTTATCCACGATCATAAAAAGCAAAGATCTTTCGGTTTCGGAAGTGTTCACCCAAAATGTTCCGACCAGTTCTGCAACTCCGGTATCATCAACATCTATCGCCGTTAAGTTATGATATTTCAAATCTGTAGCATTTTCAGCCGAAACATTTTGTTTGACAAGTTCTTCCCTGACGATCTTCTCAAACTCCGCCCGTTCCGCCGCTGTCGGCAAACGCCTGATTCCCGATGCGGTTTCTTTTGTCCGAAAATCGGTTGCCAAACCCATTACCAAACCTTTGATATTCGCTTTAGTTGCACCGAGCGAAACCTGTGCCGTATTCGATGTGCATTCCGCTTTATAATTTGAATTTTTAACCGTTACGACTCCCGAATTTTTACCCGCAAATATCAGTTTATATTTTGATTTATTCTTAAAATATCTGCGTGTAAAACTCCTTTTTTCATTTGCCGGCGATGCTCCGTCAATCGTTTTGAATAATTTTTTATCTTTAACGTAAGCAATCGGTTCAATAGTTTTGCCGTCATTGATAACCGCAAAAATTATCGGCAGACTTTTCTGTGCAAAACCGCCGATTGTCAGACTCAAAACAAACATTCCGACTGTAATTAATTTTATAAATTTCATAATTTTTAAACCTTTTCCGCAATGGATTTCCCTTGCATAAACTGAAGTAAATACTCGCGTCCACCCGCCTTCGAGTCCGTTCCCGACATATTAAAACCGCCGAATGGATGCACGCCGACCAATGCCCCCGTGCATTTTCTATTCAAATATAAATTTCCGACGTGAAAATCCCGTCTTGCTTGTTCGAGCCGTTCCTTACTTTCCGAATAAACCGCACCCGTCAAACCGTAATCCGTATCGTTGGCGATTTCCAAAGCGTGGTCAAAATCCTTTGCTTTGATGACTGCCAAAACGGGAGCAAAAATTTCCTCCTGTTCGACGGTTGATTTCGGTTCGACATTATCAATGATCGTCGGTTCAATATAAAAACCTTCAACATCATCGCTCCCGCCGCCGACAATAACTTCGCCGCCTTCATTTTGACCGATCTTAATATATTTATTGGCGTTATCAAAAGATTTTTGGTTAATAACAGCCGCCACATTTGTCGAAACTTCATTCGGTTTTCCGATTTTTAATTTGCGTGTTAAATCGGCAACTTTTTCCATCAATTCGCGGTGAACTTTTTCATCCACGATAAGACGCGAACACGCCGAACATTTCTGCCCTTGAAAACCGAATGCCGCCGAAACAATTCCCGCCGCCGCTTCGTCCAGATCGGCATCGTCCGCCACGACAATCGCATCTTTGCCGCCCATTTCCGCCACGACACGCTTCATCCCTTTCTGCCCTTCGCGTGTTTTCGCCGCTTCTTCGTAAATGTGCAGACCGCCGGTTTTTGAACCCGTAA
>JBGTKR010000069.1:0-4336 GCA_041744535.1 Pyrinomonadaceae bacterium | reverse complement strand
AGAAATGTTATGGCAAAAGATAAAGTATGAATGGTTGAGTTGGGAAGCCTACGAAAGCCAGAAAAATCTATGTCGGGGACTCGATAAAATCCTCGCACAGATCAGTTCAAAATACTTGATTACTTTTTCTTAGGTGCTTAGATGATATAAATGTGGCAAATTCTCTAATTTTTAACGAAATTTTCACTATATTTTTATTGCCAATATTGAAAGAAAATTGCGAAAGGTCTTATTCTGCAAGGGTTTACCGATGCAATATAAAGAAACAATTTTGATGCAATCGCCCTCATTTTGCACTTGAATATAATCACCTCAAAGAGATAAATTAGAATTATGCGAAATAACTTCTCTAAAATTCTTTCAGGTATTGTTACCTCAAAATTATCGGGCGAAAAGCAGGGCGAGTTTTTGAAACGTGATATTTCAATCGAAAATGAAAACCACACTTATCAGCTTTATTTACCGCCGAATATAAAATCTGAAAACTTGCCGTTGATGGTTTTTCTGCACGGCATACGTGAACGCGGAAACGGCGGCTACATTAACGGAATATTTTCAACAATTATTAAGCAATATCTCAAGGAAATTCCGGCAGTAATTGTGTTTCCGCAATGTCGCCCGAATGTTTATTGGTCTGATCCGCAGATGGATAAAATGGTGATGCGGGAAATCGAAGCGGTTGCAAATGAGTTTTCTATTGATGAAAAGCGAAAATATCTGATCGGCGTTTCGATGGGCGGTTACGGCGTTTGGAGTTTTGCCGCCGAATATCCGAACACATTTGCGGCGTTGGTTTCAATCTGCGGCGGAAGTCCTTTATCAAACGGAGATCGTTTTACGCCGATTGCCGAAAAGATCGGCAAAACTCCGGCGTGGCTTTTTCACGGGAGCGATGATAATGTCGTGCAGGTCAGCGAATCACGAAATATGGCGGCGGCGATCAGAGAAAATAACGGAAACGTGAAATATACTGAATATGAAAATGTCGGACATAATGTTTATCTAAATGCGATTAGTGAAAAAGAACTTATGCGGTGGATTTTATCGCAAAAACTCGGTTCGTGAAATTGATTAGATTTTGTCTATTTTTTGCTCCCTTTGCTGATCCTAAGAAAAACTTGACAACGTAAGTTTTTTTTTTTTACAATTTACCTGCTCTACAAAACAAAAATTGGAGGAACAGAATTGTGAATATTAAATTTGTCGGTTATAAATTTAAAGGTATGTTGCTGACAGCAATGTTAATTGGTGCATTGATGGGAATTTCCGATGCTACGGCATCAATAACCTCTGGTCAAATAGGACCTGAAGTTCCTTGGTATTGTCCTGTATCTACTATTGGTGTTGGAGAAAGTCGCTGTAATGCACGAGGGTGTAAGAAATCGAGTCCTCATCCAGATAGTTATTGGGTTTGTGATTATGTGGCTTCTGGTGGTGCAAATTGTCCTCCTTTGGAGTCTTGCGAACTTGGCGGCGGTAATTAGTCAATAAGAAGATTAGAGATGTTAAAAATTTCATTTGTGAGGTATTAGATGATGAAACCAGAAGTTTTGAAAAATATAAATAGGAAACTAAATTGTGGAATAGTTGTTTTTATTTGTTTAGTGCTTTTGGTTTTATCATCTTTTTCACAAACCAATGAAAACAAAGCAGATCAACAAAAATTAAAAGTTCAAAAGGAAAATCAAGCGAAACAAGAATTTTTGAAATGGAAAACATTATCCGAACAACTTACAAAAGACATTATTGATGATACGAAAAGCGATTATCCTGAACGTCTTCTTATTCTTGCAAAACTTGCGGGACTTTGGTGGAAAAATGATAATGATTCAGCCCAAAGATGGTTGAAAACGGCAGTTAATGAGGTTACTTTTGACAGATTAACTGAAACCGATTCAGAAAGAACCGAAAGAATGGAAGTTGCGGCAGAATTGATAAAACTTATACTGCCGAAAAATAAAAAACTCGGAGAAGAACTTATTGAATATGTTACGAAAAATGCAAATCAAGCTAGTTCAAATACACAAAATGCTGATGAGTTAGTAAAAACTGCCTTGCAAA
This sequence comes from Pyrinomonadaceae bacterium, assembly GCA_041744535.1. Lineage (GTDB taxonomy): Bacteria > Acidobacteriota > Blastocatellia > Pyrinomonadales > Pyrinomonadaceae > Aridibacter. The sequence continues at coordinate 2,275 of JBGTKR010000069.1, read as the reverse complement.
TTGCTGATGAAAATCCAACATCAGCCAAAATGTTGGGAACGCTTTCGCTCAAATATGGACAGAGTTACCAACTTTTTCGTTTAATCAGAGAGTTAAATTTGAAAGATACAGGATTAGCTGAGAATTTGTTTAATGAGGCACTACTTTCAGCAGAAAGCAATAGAACAGCAGATACAACGGTTGGTTTAATGTCTTCTCTTTATAATGTAGTTTTTAGACAATATAAAGGAAAAACGCTGTCAGAAAAATCTCGAAAAGATTATCTCAATGTATTATTTGATTTTGCTTATGCAGAGGGGAACACATTGGAGTTTCAGCAGCAAAGTTGTAATTTTCTCGGCTCAGCCGCAAGTATAATCTCATCTTATGAAAACTATTTTCCCGAAAAGGCTATTGCAATAAAGCAAAGATCAGAATCTTGCAAAAATATTGGAGCAGGTTATGAAAATTCGATTAAGTCGAAGCTAAATGAAAGTCAGCCCCAGACCGTAGAAGAATATATTAAAGCGGCAAAAGAAACTGAAGATGATTTTATTAAAGGCAGTTATTTTAATAAAGCTATTGAAAAATTATATTATGCAAAAGAATACGAAAAAATGCTTTCTATTCTAACGGATATGACCGATGAGGAAAAACAGGCTTTAGAAGAAGATAGATGGAATAATTGGTGGGCGGAAGCTGCCCAAAAAGCCGCTGAAGTTTATATAAAAGACAATAATCTTTCAGATGCTTTTCGCATTATCAACAAAACCCCTAAAAAACTTCGTCCGAGCGTGCAATCGGGATTAGCCCAAGAATTTAAAGACGAAAACAAGACATTTGCAATCCAAATGCTTGATGATGCCAGAAAGGGATTAGAAACTTTTGAGAGAGAGCCTAAAAGTAAAGCGGGTTTGTTAATATATCTTGTAAAACAATACGCAGAAATCGCTCCGTATCAGACAATAGATGTTCTCAGAGATGCGATTAAGGCTGTAAATAAAACTGATGCCGAAAACCCTGAGAATGAACGTATAAAGGATTATGCTCCTTTTAGTGAATCCATTTTACTTCCAATCTCCCTACTTGAAAGCGAAGAACTTGCCGCAATGAAAATTCTGTCTGATATAAATTCTACAAACAGCCGAATCCGATTTCGTTTGGGATTTCTTGAACAGAGTTTAAAAAAATTTGACCAAGCCAAAACTAAAGTAGAAAAAATCTCAAAACAAGATAATGATTAGAAAAAATACGATTGTAAAAAATGTTCTCGGGTTTTCCTTGTGCATTGTTATATGTATATCCACAGCTTTCATAGTCAAATATACATATTCGTTCTTACAAAACTATTTTACTCCTGATTTTGAGTTCTATACCGACAAAGAAGACCCACAAGTTGGTGAAATAATAAATTTACAAGGATTAAAAGACAAGAATGAAAAATCGTTTCAAGACACCGAACACGGAAAATTAATTTTACTAGTAATCGTTGATCCTGAATGTGGAGCGTGTGAAATAGCTAAAGATCAAATGCGTTGGATTCAAGAAGGTATAAAAGATTCAGAAATTGAATATGTGTTTGTGTCTTTTACCTCAAAGAAAACTACTTCTGATTTCTCAAGTTATATACATAAAAATTATCAATCAAGAAATTCTTTTTTGTGGAAAGATAGTTCTTTGCCTTCACCAAAATCACTTTTTACTACACCAGTTCCATCTCATATCTTAATTGATTCAAATGGAAAAATCCTAAAGACATTTTTCGGAACACAAAGAGATAAATCATTGAGAAAAAGGACGGCAGATAAAATCATTAAAGAAGTTAAAAAAGTTGCCGAATAATCTTAAAGATTTTTGCATTTTCGCTGACTTTAAGTTTTATATTAAATCTCATCAATCTCGCTCGCCACATCAAAATCATTATGCGTCAAACCGCCCGTGTCGTGCGTAGTTAGTTCAATATCCGCGTAACCCCAACCGAAAGTTATGTCGGGATGGTGATCGGCTTTTTCGGCAATTTCGCCGACTTTGTTGACGAATTCGAGGGCTTCGGCGAAGTTTTCAAATTTGAACTTTTTATTTAATAACTTCCCGTCCGCCTTCCAATTATCCAACTTTATCAAACCGTCCTTGATCTCGTTTTCCGTTAATTTTGTTCTGCTCATTCGTCTTTGTCCTTGGTTTTGAGTTATACTTTTTGGTTTAGTATATCTATTTTGAGGAATTTTGTTTAATCGGAAAGATGCGTTTTTACGGGACAGTTTTAATTTTAATTTTGGCGGCTTGTTTTATTTCG
>JBGTKR010000068.1:0-31661 GCA_041744535.1 Pyrinomonadaceae bacterium | reverse complement strand
AACCTCCGATTCGCATTTTCGGAAAATCCAAGTCGTAGTAATTTGAATAATTCGCCTTGTCCGCATCAATAAAAACGAGGTCGAATGTTTTATCCAAAGTCGGAATAATTTCCGTCGCTTGTCCGAGATGTGCTTCGATCTTGCTGTTCAAATCGGTTCTCGCCCAAAAATCTTTGGCGATTTCGTTTGTTTCCGGTTCGATGTCGAGCGTGATTATTTTGCCGCCGTCGGTTAAACCTTCGGCTAAACACAGCGTTGAGTAACCCATATATGTTCCGATTTCCAGAATGCGTTTCGGCTGCAGCATTTTTGAAAACATCGCCAGAAGCCGCCCTTGATAAAAGCCCGAAAGCATATTTTTATCTTCACGCTCGCCGAAGGTTTTTTGGCGTAGTTCTCTTAAAATCTCGCTTTCATCGGAAGTATATTTCTCCGCGTAATTTTGGATTTCCGAATTTATAAAGTCCATAATTTTTTTTGCCACGAATTACACATATAACACTAATCAATATCTTCACTCATTCGTGCTATTCGTGTAATTCGTGGCTAATATATTTTTACAACGATTTTCCCAAAGTGCGAACCGCTTTCCATATATTTCAGAGCGTCTTTTACTTCATCAAATGCAAATGTTTTATCAATTATCGGTTTGATATGCTGATGCAGAGAAAGCATCTGACACATCGCCTCGAACATCTGCCGCGAACCGACGAAAATTCCCTGCAATTTGACCGCCTTCATCAAGATCGAAGTCGGATTTATTTCGCCTTTGCCCGATAAAACACCGATAACGGCGATGTGTCCGCCCATTCGCACGGCGTTCAAAGATTTCGCCATCGTTCCCGCTCCGCCGACTTCGACGATGTGATCTACTCCGCGTTTTTCGGTCAGATTCAAAACCTCTTTGTCCCAATCTTCCGTTTTTTTGTAATTGATAAAATCCGTCGCACCGAGTTCTTCGGCTTTTTTTAGTTTTTCGTCGCTCGAAGAAGTTATGATTATGCGATTTCCGAAAATGCTTGCAAATTGCAGAGCGAAGATCGAAACGCCGCCCGTTCCCTGCAGCAAAACCGTATCGTCTGGTTTCAAACCGCCCGATTCGTAAAGTGCGTTAAATGCAGTCAAACCCGCACACGGAAGTGTCGCCGCTTCTTCATAACTTAAATGATCGGGAATGCAAACCAAACCGTTTTCGTCAAAGTTTCCGAACTCCCGCAAAACTCCATCCAAATCTCCGCCGAGTGCCGTTCTTGCTTTATCAAACGAAATTCCGCCGTCGTGCCAACCCTGCATAAACGTCGGCATAACTCTGTCGCCGACTTTGAATTTCGTAACTTTTTCGCCGACTTCGACAACTTCGCCCGCACCATCGGAAAGCGGCACGAGCGGTGTTTTCAATTTAGGATTATAAAAACCTCCAATCATCATCAAATCCCGATAATTCAAAGACGCGGCGTGGAATTTTATTTTTACTTCGGAGTCTTCCGGCGTTGGTTCATCACGCTCGACAAAACCGAGATTTTCTATCCCGAAATCATTTATTTCGTATGCCTTCATTTCCTATTCCTTTTTTCTCAACAAATTATCCAGACTCCATTCGCCGCCGCCTGCGAAAAATAAATATAGAAAAACAAAACAATAGACAACGGCTGGTTCGCCTTTGTTGACTATTGGTAAAAAAGCGTTTGTGCCGTGTGCCATAAAATATGCAACCGCCATCAAACCGCTTAAAGTAAATGCCGTCCAGCGTGTGAAAAGTCCGACCAAAATTAAAAGTCCGCCGAAAAATTCCAAACTTCCGGCAACCGCCATCAATGCTGAAAGTTCACCGCCCTTGTCCTGCGGCGGGAATCCGAAAAGTTTTTGACTGCCGTGCCACAAAAATAAAAACCCTACAATAAACCGCAAAATGCTTAAAATTTTCGGCTGCCAATTTGTCCAAAATTCGTTCATTTTTCTTTATGCTCCTTTTTTAATATTTCCAATTTTCAAGCAATTCTTCAAACTCCGTCTGAATCGCCTGCTCTTTATTTTTGTTATACCAACGCTGTAAATTTTCCATCATTTCCGGCTTTTCCATCCCGCTTTCACGCATTTCATAAAAATAATCCATCGCAATTTGCGGTCGCGGTCCCCAAGTTCCGATCACTTCAAAAGTTTTCGCATCCAGAGCGATAAGTTTCGGAATCGAACGGGCATTATTGGTCAGATATTTGTCCATCAATTCCAAATTTTCATCACGCAGAATATATCGGGTTTCGATATTGGAATTTTCGTGGGCGATCTTTTCGACCACAGGAATATTTTGTGCCGCATCGCCGCACCAGCCTTCGGTAATAATTAACCAAATCATTTTGCGTTCGATATTTCTTGTCTTTTCAACCAACGAATCATTTAATTTGACCGTATTTCCCAAACGCTTCATCCGTTGACGATTCAGTTTACCGTAATTAAACATTGCTTCGGATTGATTCGCTCCGGTTGTTTTTCCTTCCGACAACAAGTTATCAATCAGATCAATATATTCGGCGTATCGCATTGATCTTTTAACGTATCGTTTCAGTTCAAGATTTTGTTTTGATTCTGTTTGCATAATATTAACATTTTGTAACATTTGTTGATACAAATGAAAATACAATTTCCCCTTGCTCGCTAAAAATTTATTCCGAAGCTAAAATCCCTCCGTCTTTTTCAACAAATTCGATCACATCCGCCAGACTATATTGAATGAGTTTTGCTTCGATCACGTTATCAATATCCTTTTGCAAATTACACAAAACCGCTTCGATATTTTTTCCGACCGGACAATCCTGATTCGGTTTTTGGCGATGCAAAGAAAAAACCTCGCCGTGCGAAACAGCTTCGTAAATATCGTTTAACTTAATATCTACGGCTTTTTTCGCCAGACGAGTTCCGCCGGTTGCTCCTTTTTGCGACACAACCAAATTCGCTTCTTGTAAATCGCTCAACAATCTTCTAATAACGACTGCATTCGTATTGACGCTTTCGGCAATATATTCGGACTTTAACATCTCATCCGATTTTTTTGCCAACATCGTTAAAATATGAACTGCAATTGCAAATTGACTGTTTGATGCCATTTGTAACAATCATAGTTACAAATGGCAATTTTGTCAAACCTGCTCTATATCTTCTCTATCGGAATCGTTATCATCAGGCACGCCCTCGTGTTTCGGAAACGGATCACGATCTTTCGGTAACGGCACGGCTTCGCCCGTATCTTCATCTTTATTCGGATTTACTTCCGATTCATCGGGACTTTCCGGCTGCAACCCGGAATGACTGCCTAATTCTTCATTAATATCATTTGTTTGATCGTCGGGAGCGGGAATATTTTGAACGTCTTGCATAAATTTTTCTCCTTGTAAATAAAAATAGTAAATGTTTAGAAATGCAAAGATTGTGCCGTTCCTAAAATTTTAGGCTAAACCATTGCAGAACAGGTAGTTTTGTAGTTTGCATTATAAAACATTTTGAGGCTGTTTAATAAAAGCGTGTATCGAATTAAATCATAATTTTTATTAAAACGGCTTTTTCTTGAGCAGAAAAACCATCGGAGTCAGCAGAATAAAGACAAATATGAACAGAGTAAATGTATCTCTGATAGCATTCATCGAGGCTTCTCTGGCAACCGTTTCCAAAATAACCTGTTGAGCCTTTGCCGTTGCCTGTGAAAAGGTCAGTCCCATATCTAAAAAGGAACGAGTCAGTTTGCTCAAAGTTTCAATGTAATTCGGATTAAAACTGCTTATCCAGTCGCTCGAATTTCCTACATAGCTTTGTGTTCGGACAGCAATAAATGTGGAAACAATGGCGATTCCCGTGCTTCCGCCCATTGTTACCGACAGATTCAAAAGTGCCGAAGCACTATTATTTTTATCCGATGGAACGCCGTAATAAGCATTTGCATTCAGCGTCGCTCCAAGAAAACACATACTGAACAACTGCAGCATTTTACCTATCACCAGATCATTAAAACCGGCATCGAGATTCATCGTGGAAAAATACCACATCGTTAAAGTCAGAGAGATCAAACCGAAAAAGATAAAACGGCGAATATCGAACATATCGGAATAATATCCGACGACCTGTATTCCGATAATTTGAATAATCGTGGCGGGCAGCGAGATCAAACCCGAATCCATTGCCGAATAACCCAATAAATCCTGTGCAAACAGAGGGATCATAAAACTTATCCCGTTTGTTACGAAACTGATCAAAAAGATCATAATTGCCGCAATAGCGAAACCACGATTTTTGAACATAAAAATATCAACGGCGGGTTTCTCGTGATAATATTCCCAAGTAGTTCCGATAACCAGAGCTAAAAACGAATAAGCACTCAGAATTAATACGGGCAGGGATTCAAACCAATCTTCTCGCGGTCCTTTGTAAAGCACGATCTGCATTGCGGCGATTCCCGACACGAAAAGAATGATTCCCAACCAATCAATCGCTACTTTATTTTCACGGAACTCTCTGGCAGCCTTTGCCGCCTGCGGAGATTCTTTGACAAATATCGCGGTCAGAAATAGTGAAAGTATTCCGATCGGAATATTTATAAAAAATAACCAGTGCCAGCTAAAAGTATCGGTAATAAATCCGCCGAGCGTCGGACCCATGACGGGAGCTAAAAAAATCGCAAAGGCATAAATCGAGAATGCCCGTCCGAGCTTTTCCTTCGGCGTAATATCGGCAATGATCGCCTGTTCACTTGCCGCCAAACCGCCTGCCGCCAAGCCTTGCAGAACGCGGAAAAATACGAGGGCTTCGATACTTGTCGAAAGTCCGCAAAACAGCGAGGTTGCCGTAAAACAGACGACGCTTGCCATATAATAATTTTTGCGTCCGAAATAAGTTGCAAGCCAGCCGCTGATCGGCAGGATCGCCGCCGCCGCAACAATATAACCCGTGATGATCCAGATAACTTCCGTCGGAGTCGAGCCGAGACTTCCGGCGATCTTCGGCAGGGATACCGAAACGATAAGACCGTCCAATCCAGCCATAAATGTCGCCAAGGTCAGAACGGCAATTTGAAAATAAATAGATTCAACCTTTGAACTTTCGGCATCCGCATTTTCTGAGGAATCATTATTCATTTCGGAATTTAATCAACCACTATTTTAGAAACCACCGACATACCGGGAGCGAGCAAAATATTCTCGTCGGGCATCGGATCAAATACGATTTTTACCGGAATTCGCTGCACGACCTTAACATAATTACCCGAAGAATTTTCCGACGGTAAAATGCTGAAACGCGAACCCGTCGCAGCCTGCACGCTGTCAACCTTTCCGCTAAAAGACCGGCTCGGATAAGCATCCACATAAATCTGAACTCTTTGCCCCGGTCTGATCCTGCCGATCTGCGTTTCCTTATAATTTGCCGCCACCCAGATTCCGGGCAAGGAAATCGCCATCAAATTCTGATCGGGCTGCACGAGTTGTCCTTCGACAACCGATCTTCTTGAAACATAACCATCCTGCGGAGCATAGATTTTCGTGTAGGAAAGCTGGAGTTCGGCTTGTTCAACGGCGACCTGTGCCTGTGCGATCTCCGAATCCGCCGTCTGAATTTCGGAACTGCCGATTGCAAGCTGTTCGGGAATTACATTTGCTTTTTCCATTCTTCCCGCCGACTCGCCGACCTGCGAACTTGCCGCATTTTTTTCCGAAATTGATTGACGATAATCGTTTTCGGCGGCGGTAATTTTGTTTTCGGCTTCATTAACCCGCAGTTTTTCGACATCAACCTGACGAATCAGCGAATTTAACTGGGCTTCGGAAATGTCGGCTTGTTTTTGGACGGTTACAAGATTTGCCTGTGCTTCGCTGACGTTACGCTTTTCCCGTTCCAAATCCTGACGCGATACAACACCGGAATTGAAAAGTTTTTCCGAGCGTTCCAGTTCGGCTTGAGCATTGTCCAATTTTATTTTCGCGGCGGGAATCTGTGCCTTTCGCTGTTCAACCGCTGCCTGTGCCGCCGCAATTTGCGACTGCACCTGCCGGACGGTGGCTTCGACAATTCTTTTTTGATTTTTTGCCTGTTCAATAGAATTCAGCTTAGAACCGGAAGCGATACCGACCTGTTCGGCTGTATTTTTCGCCGAATTGAGATTGGAAGATGCCTGATTCAGATCGGCTTTGGAAACTTTTCTGGTCAGATCGTAATCCGCCACGGTTTTGTTTTTTTGTGCCAACACGCGGTTGAGTTCGGCTTTTGCCTTTTCCAGATTGATACGAGCTTCGCGGTCATCGAATTCGATCAGCAGATCGCCTTTTTTGACAAACTGATTTTCCTTGACATAAATTTTTTCGACATTCGAGCCGATCTTCGGACTTATCAGAGAAATATTTCCCTGAATATAAGCGTCGTCCGTTTTCTCGAATCGCTTGGAATACAGCCACCAACCGATGCCGCTGATGAGTGCAATAACGACGACAACGCTTGTAACATAATAAGGAATGCGTGAGCGTTTGGGCTTGTCGGAATCGGTTTCGGCGGAATTTTCCTCAACTTCCGATTCGAACTCGTTCAACTCTTCCAATTCGATGATCTCCGCTTCCTGGATTTCAGATTTTTCTATAACAGGAGATTTGGTCTTCATAATATATAAAAGTTCGGTATTATTGAGTTACGGGGCTGTGTCTTGCAAATCATAAATTAAGACAGGCATAAAAATCAAATTTATTTTTGTTTGCAAACAGATTTTATTTAATATAAAGATTGAAGACTTGGGAAATTTTGTGTCAGGTTTCTTTTTTTTCGGGCTGTTCACGCATCGGAATTTCGGAATTTTTCGAGAGCCAAAGTTTCATAATCAATTGCGAATTACGAATTACGAATTATTATCTTTATTCGTAATTCGTAATTGATGTGCAATTGCTTCTTCGAGATTCGGATGTTGAAACTCGAAACCTGCATCGAGTAATTTTTGCGGGATGACGCGGTTTCCTTCCAGCAGAAGTTTTTCGCCCATTTCGCCGAACAAAAGTTTTATGCCGAAGGCGGGAACGGGTAGAATCGTCGGGCGATGCAGAACATTGCCGAGCGTGTCGGTAAATTCTTCATTGTTCACGGGATTCGGAGCGGCTGCATTGACTGCACCGTTTAATTTTTCATTTTCAATTGCAAAATGAAAAATTCTCACAAGATCGTCCAATGCGATCCAGGACATCCATTGTTCACCGCTTCCGATAGTTCCGCCGACACCGAACTTAAAAGGTGTCAGCATCTTTCCCAACGCTCCGCCGTCTTTTGATAAAACAACGCCGATTCTTGGGAAAACGACTCTCGCCCCGAATTCCTTCGCTTTATCGCCTTCCGCTTCCCAAGCCTGACAAACTTCGGGGAAAAATCCTTCCCCCGGTTCACTTTGTTCGGTCAAAATCTCATCGCCGCGATTGCCGTAAAAACCGATTGCCGATGCGGAAATAAATATCTCCGGCGGATTTTCCAGCTTTTTCAAAGCGTCAACCAAAGTCCGCGTTCCCTCGACGCGGCTTCGTCTGATACGGCGTTTTTTCTCCTCGTCCCAATTCGAGTCGCCGACATTTTCGCCCGCCAGATGAATAACCGCATTAATTCCCTTTAGTTTTTCAAACTCTTTTTCGTCAAAACCCGCGTAAGCATCCCACTGAATTTCATTTTCGTTTTTAGGAGAACTCCGCGAAACTTTAAAAATCTCGTGTCCCTTCGCTTCCAAAGTCGGAATCAATTCCCCACCGACCAAACCGCTCGCACCTGTGATTAAAATTTTCATAATTTTTTAAAGGCGGAAACCCGAATGTAAATGTTTAAGAACGGCTTGACAGTATTCAAAAAGCACCCTCCATAACTGTCGGGTTTCCGCCTAGCCGATCAATGTCCACTTATATTTTGAACCTTCATAAAGTTTCAATCCGCATTCCTGACATTCATTCCAAGTTTTGTAGTCAAACCAGTTTCTTTTTTTGAAAAATTTGTTTCCGCAACGCGGACATTTGAAATTTGCGATATAAAACTCGATTCCGATAAACCCGCAAATCAAAACAAATGCAAAAATTCCTTTATTTATTCTTGAAATCCCCGAAAAATATAAGTAAACCAGCAAAATGCAGTAAACTATCCAAAAGAAAAATTTAATGTATCTTCTTCCACGATATTCCTTCCATTGTTTTTGATACAAGTTTTTTTCAGACATTACTTCGGCTTTTCGGTTTTTCCTTCTCTCGCTTGCAGATCATAAATCACAAAATCAACCATCAGTTGAATTTCCCTTTCGCTCAATTGATCTTCAAATGCCGGCATCGGCAGTTTGCCGTGTTTTATTTGCTGATAGATTTCTCCTCTGCTTTTTTTTGCGGCATCGCCGAAACGCAGACTCGGTACAGGTTTCCCGTCATATAATTTACCGTAAGCCTCCGCTCCGTGGCAGATCGCACAATTTTGACGAAAGATCGTCGCCTCGTATTTTTTGCTGTCGGCGATCACGATTCCATCTCTGCTTGCTTTTTGTGTCGTGCAGGCAAATATACCGAAGACCAGAAACGAAATAATAACCGAAAGTTTAAGATATTTTGGTATGTTTCCAGTCGTCCAAAAACCACTAACCACTAACCACTTACCACTTACCACTACTTTATCGCTCCCTCGATCGGACTTGAAGCACTTGCATAAAGGCGTTTCGGCATACGTCCCGCCCGGTAAGCCAATCTTCCCGCCTGCACCGCGAATTTCATTGCGTGTGCCATATTTTCTGCATCGGCGGATTCGGCAATCGCCGTATTCATTAGAATCGCATCCGCACCGAGTTCCAACGCAATCGCAGCATCCGACGGCACGCCGACTCCCGCATCAACAATAATTATCGCTTCCGGCAATTGTTCACGCATAATCCGCAAATTTGAAGGATTCTGCACGCCGAGTCCCGAACCGATCGGAGCGGCAAGCGGCATCACGGCGGGACAACCGATGTCGAGAAGTTTTTTCGCCATAATCAGATCGTCCGAAAAATACGGCAAAACGATAAATCCTTCTTTAGCTAACACTTTAGCCGCTTCGAGCGTTTGTTCGTTGTCGGGCAGAAGCGTCGTTTGATCGCCGATAACTTCGAGTTTTATCCAATCCGTTTCAAGTGCTTCGCGTGCCAGACGTGCGGTGCGAATCGCGTGTTCGGCATCGTAGCAGCCCGCCGTATTCGGCAGGATCATCATATTCGGGTCGAGATAATCCAAAAAAGATTCGACCTTGCGGTCAAGCGGCACGCGATTGACCGCCACCGTAACCACTTCCGCCCCGGAAGCCTTGTGTGCAGCGTTCATTTCCTGAAACGTGCGGTATTTTCCCGTGCCGATAATCAACCGCGAATTAAATGTTTTTCCCGCAAGTATAAATAAATCGTTATTAAAATTTTCCGTCATAAAATTGCTCTGTATAAATGTTTTTTTCTATACATTAAATTTACAAAATTTACATGACAAAAGGAAATGCGGACAAAAGTAAACTTACTTTCATCCGCATCTATTTTGCTTTAATCTTAAATCTTGTATCCGTTTCACCCGCCGCCGACGAAATGAATTATTTCGATTTTGTCGGAATCTGCGATATTTGTTTGCGTCCATTCTTTTTTGCGGACGACATTTTTATTTACCTCGATGGCAACCCGTTCAGTCGGCAGGTCGAGTTTTTTTAGAAGTTCCAGCAAATTAAGATCGTCGCTCAAGTGTTTTTGTTCGCCGTTTACAATTATATTCATACTTCCGGTGAGATCACCCTTCTGATCTCGGTTTCCTCGCCTTTTATATTAACTCTGACCAAAATTGCCGCTCTGCCGGATTTGAAGGTCGGTATTTTGAGCGTCAGACCGGCTATTCCATTGCTATCAGTTTTGGAATGAAAAATCAAAGGGCGAAATGACGAACCGAGAATTTTTATAACCACATTTGCATCCTTGACGGCATTCTCAATATTACCGCGACAAACCAAAATATTTATGTTTTTATGCTCACCACTGCTAAATGTATCACCGCCGACGAAACTTATTTTTAACTCATCATCTATCAGCGATTCAAACTGACTGAGGTCGCCGATTATTTCAACCGCTTCGGGAGGCAAAACTATTTCATCTTCAATGATCTTTTGAACTGCATCATAAATTGTAGGTTCTTCGATTATCCGAACATCATCAATTATCAAAACTTCGTTATTCTTAGCAGGTAAATAAGCCGGGATTCCTGCAATGTGGGGTTTATCGGTTTGTGATTGCCGATTTTCTAAAGTTGATTTCGCAGAATTGATTTTATCCTGTAATTCCGAAGTATATGTCTGTGTTCGAACAGGTTTTTTAAGGGTTATTTCATCCGAAGGTTTTGGAATACTTTTTTCGACAATCGGTTCGGAAATAATCTTCTCGACGATTTTTTCGGTTTGTTCTTTAACTTTTTCTTTTACAACTAAACCTTTCTTTAAATCAGATTCCTTTCTTGTCATCTGTTTTAAATCTTCGAGTCTGCCCGCCCTGATCGCCGCACATAAGAGTTTATGCTGACGACTGAGCCTTTGAGCTAAAATCTTTTCGTCAAAGTTATCCGGCAGCAGATCATCATACGGAGAGCGTTTGCTCGCCAGAATCGTTCCTCCGTCATAAATCAAAGACAAAATCAGAGGCGTATCCAAACCTTTATCCTCGGTTTGAACGTGATACGTTATGCCTTCGTGTTTTATGTCAGTATTGAATCCGGTAATCACGGTTAGTTATAATTTATGTTCGGAGTGCTGGAATTTTTCTGCTGAGTCGAATCTACTCAAAAGAGTCATTTAAAAAGTATCACAGCAATCATTTTGCGGTCAATCATTTATTAATCCGACGATCAGACAAAAACACCTTCCGGGAATAAAAAATATGACAACTTTTATCAGTAAACCTCGACCATAAAATGAAGTATCCTTGACACTATATCAAGCATAACTTACGATTGAATTTGTGTAGTATTTCTCAAGCCGGATTGGAAAAAAATGTTTATTTTTGGATTTTAAATTGAAATAATTTACAGGGAATTATAAGAAAATCACGATGTCAGAATTTAATTTATTCAGCTATGCTCCGATTGCAATTATGTTTCTGGTTGCCGCCGGCTTTGCCGCCAGTCAGATTCTTGTCGCTCAATTAATCGGACCGCGAAAAAGCACCGCCGTAAAATTAATGCCCTACGAATGCGGTAAGGACCCGGTCGGTTCTGCCCGCGACAGATTTTCGATCAAGTTTTATATGGTGGCGGTGGCATTTTTGCTTTTTGATATTGAAATTCTATTCATTATTCCTTTCGCCGTTTCCTTTAAATATCTTTTAGCTGCCGAAACTTCCCTGCTCAATTCAACCGGAATTCTTTACGGAACAATTGCATTTGCTACGATGTTGTTCTTTTTAATGACGCTTGTTGTCGGGTTGATCTACGAATGGAAAAAAGGAGCATTTGAATGGAGCGAACTGGCTCGCTTTGAAGCACGAGCCGAAGCCGATATATTAAAGAGAAAGAAAGGCAAAAATGTTATCGAATTAAAACGTGCCGCTTAATGAATTGGAGTAAAAATGGGACTTGAAAATAATATATTTGAATCGTTACCCGATGTAATTACCGTAAAACTCGATGCAATCGTCAACTGGGCGAGAAAATCGTCACTTTGGCCGGCTACGTTCGGTTTGGCTTGTTGTGCGATTGAAATGATGAATACCGTTTCGGCAAGAAATGATCTTTCACGCTTCGGTGCGGAAACATTTCGGGCAAGTCCGCGACAAGCCGATGTGATGATCGTATCCGGCAGAGTTTCGAGAAAAATGGCTCCCGTCGTCCGTAGAATTTACGATCAGATGCCCGAACCGAAATGGGTTATTTCGATGGGTGCGTGTGCGACTTCGGGCGGAGTGTTTGATAACTACGCGATTGTGCAAGGCGTTGATAAAGTTGTTCCGGTTGACATATACGTTCCGGGTTGTCCGCCGAGACCGGAAATGCTCGTTCACGCAATCATGATGCTGCAGGAAAAAATTATGAACGAATCGGTCAAAGACCGACGCGATACTTTTGAAGAAGAATCGAGAAAATCAATCGTTCCGGGAACAATGCCCGTTACGGAAGGAACAGCACTCGAAGCTAAAATGCAAAATGCGGACGCAAAACCGTATTCTGTTCCGTCAAAACATGAAAAAAGACGTTCATCATAAAACTTTATGAATACAGAATCTCTATACGAATTTATCGAAGCATTAAAAAGTGAAAATTCCAACTGGGTTTCCGATGTAAAGGATGCACTCGGAGAAGTTACGGTTATCGTTCCGCGTGAATTTATCGAGGAGTCTTGTGCATTTTTAAAGGATAACCACGGGTTTGATATGCTCGCAGACCTGTGCGGTGCCGACAGAGGTCCCGAAGAAGACCCGCGTTTTGAAGTAAATTATCATTTATTTTCAACAACTCATTACAAACGTCTGCGTTTGAAAGTTCTGCTGACCGAAGACGAACCGAATGTTGAATCCGTAACACCGCTCTGGAAAACTGCAAACTGGCACGAGCGTGAAACATATGATTTATTTGGAATCATTTTTGAAAACCATCCCGATCTGCGTAGAATTTTGCTGCCGAGCGATTTTGACGGACACGCTTTGCGAAAAGATTATCCTTTAAGAGGATACGAACCCTACAGTTTAACTTAATTTATATTATTTATGAGCGTTGCAGTAGAAAATTTACCCGGTTCACCGGAAGTTTTGGATGAATCTTTAGATTCGCAGATGACCATTTCAATGGGACCGCAGCATCCTTCGACGCACGGCGTTTTGCGGCTGGAATTGGTCCTTGACGGCGAAGTTGTCGTTAAAACCACACCCGACATCGGTTATCTGCATACGGGGATGGAAAAACTTTTTGAGTATAAAAAGTATCAGCAGGGAATCGTTATCACCGACCGGATGGATTATCTAAATCCGCTCGGAAATAATCTGGCTTATGTGATGGCGGCGGAAAAACTTCTGCAAATCGAAATTCCCGAACGCGGACAAGTAATTCGCGTCTTGATGTGCGAATTGCAGCGAATCGCTTCGCATATGGTTTGGCTCGGCACACACGCACTCGACATCGGTGCAATGAGCGTATTCTTTTTCTGTTTTCGCCAACGCGAGAAAATTCTGAATTTGATTGAAGCTGCATCAGGCGGACGTATGACACCGAGTTATTTCCGAATCGGCGGTTTAATGATGGATTTGCCCGCCGGTTTTGAAAGACGCACTAAACAATTTTTAGAAGATTTCCCCGCCGCGATGGAGATGTTTGAAACGCTCGTTACCGGCAATACGATTTTCCAAAGCCGCACAAAAGAAGTCGGCTACATCAGCAAAGAAGATGCGATTGATTGGGGACTTACGGGGCCTTGTCTGCGTGGCAGCGGTGTTGGATTGGATCTAAGAATTGTCAATCCATATACGGGTTATGAAAATTACGACTTCGACATTCCGGTTGAAACGGATGGAGATGTCTGGGCAAGATTCCGCGTCCGTATGCGTGAACTTTATGAATCGGAAAAAATTGTCCGTCAGGCTCTTGAAAGATTAAAACCCGGACCGACGAAAGCCGATGCACCGAAAGTCGTTCTGCCCGACCGCGATGATATGCGGACACATATGGATTCATTAATTCACCACTTTTTGATTGTTGCCGAAGGTTTCAACGTCCCCGAAGGCGAAGTTTATCTGCCGATAGAAGCCTCAAAAGGCGAACTCGGCGTTTATATGAAATCAAACGGCGGTCCGAAACCCGACCGAGTTCATTTCCGAGGTCCGAGTTTTGTAAATCTTTCCGCCCTTCCCGATATGGTCGAAGGGGAATTAATTGCTGATGTAGTCGCTGTGATTGGTTCATTAGATATTGTATTAGGAGAAATTGATAGATAAAATGCGATCTCTATTAAAATTTTCAATTTTACTTGGTTTAATAATATTTGCATTTAATTTTAGTATTTATGCAAAAAATACCTGTTCGCTAAAATTAGAGGTATTCTCAACGAAAACGAATTCGCAGATTAACGAAGCAGATGTAAAATTGACGAGTTTGGAAAGTAAAGAGACTTTTAAGCCCGTTATTAAAGAAAATGACCTTTATTTTAATGAACTTAAAAATGGTGAATATAACTTATCGGTGATAAAGGCAGATCATGAAAAACACAATGATAATTTAATTATTATGTGCGAATTAGTGCCAGACAATTGGATTTTTAGAGAGTTTATAACATTGAGAAAATATGCTCCTGTCACTGACAATGTAACTCGTGCATTACCTAAAGGAGTGTTTATATTAGGTGATACGGATATACCAGTTGATGAAAGTTCAAGTAGTCCGTTGAAAATTAAACCTGCAGAATCTTTAACAATTCAAACTTGTAAAAGATTGGATGAAAACCAAATTTCTTGTAGGTATATAAATGGACTTGCCAGTGAGCTTACTTTACCAAAGTTTCCTAGTGCAGCCAGAGTATTAAATGCCAAAGGAGCTGTTTTGGTAGATTCTCTTGTAGATAAAAATGGTAATGTTCTTTCAGCAAAAGCAGTCTCAGGGCATCCAATTTTTTATAAAGTTTGTGAAGATGCGGCTAAGGCATCTAAATTTAATAAAACCACTGTAAATGGTAAACCAGTAAAAGTATCTGGAATGATTCTTTACAATTTTGTTCCCTGATTTTATTAAGTCATAGATATGGCAGAAGAAATACCGGATAAACAATTTAAAAAAGAAATGATGCGGATGATGGATGTGGCAATCCAAAAATTCGGCACTATTGATGAAAAACTTTCTGACATTCAAAGTGATGTCGGAACTCTGAAAGGTGATGTCGGAACTTTAAAAAGTGATGTCGGAACTCTGAAAGGTGATGTTGGGATTTTAAAGAGAGAACAAAAAATTATTTCAGCAAAACTTGATGATTCATTGTCTAAAATCATTGATCTGATTCAACGAATGGAAAAGGTTGAAGCACACATTATTTCCTTGGACGGAAGAGTTTCAACACTTGAAAAACAGACACAGAAAATACTTTCAGAATTATCAGATTTAAGAAATGCGATTGAAAATGATGCTGAAACCAGAGAACGAATCAGCAATTTAAATTCTCGTGTCGAAAAATTAGAAGAAGAAGTGTTTGCATAAAACAAAAATATGGCAACAGTCGCAACCGATTATACAAATAAGGTTATAGAAACCGACGAGATCGCGGAATTTTCCGATGAAGTTGTCGAGGAAATGAGATCACATCTCGTCAAATATCCCGAAGGCAGACAGCGTTCGGCGTTGATTCCGCTTCTTTTCGTGATTCAACGGGAACGCGGTTATTTAGATAATCCGGGCGTGAATTTTATTGCGAAGTTTCTGGATTTGGAAGTAACGGACGTTTGGGAAACGGCGACTTTTTATTCGATGTTTAATCTGCATCCCGTCGGCAAATATCATATTCAAGTCTGCAAAACGCTTTCGTGTCGAATTATGGGCGAACCGGAAATTACCGGACATATTTGCGATAAGTTGGGAATTAAATCAGGCGAAACTACGGCAGACGGAAAATTTACAGTAACACGAGTCGAATGTTTAGGAAGCTGCGGAACTGCTCCGATGCTCCAGGTCGGGTTTGATTATTACGAAGATTTGACGATTGAAAAAGTTGATGAAATATTGGATTCGTTAGATTAGTTTATGGATTCTCGTTGGAGATATAAAGTTTCTAAAAGTTCTTGGGATTCTTGAAACAATTTGTTGAAGCAAGCGTCAGAATTTGCAAATACTGTCGCTATGGAAAATGTTTTGAATATCTCGCCTTGCAACGGCAACGATAAGAGTGTTGTAACGGTTTGGTATTGGGAAGATAGAAATTCGGGGCAAATGTTTGAAATAAGTAAAATTGATTATGGGGAATAATCTTTTGAAAATAATAGTTTCTTTATTAATTTCTGGTTTGTGTTTGATTGTATTTGGTTGTTCCGGTTGGGTTTATAAAGTTCCAACAGGAGCTATGATTCCAACAATTCAAATTGGTGACAAAATAATTGTAAATAAATTTGCATATGCTTCAGGAGAAATTGAACGATTCGATATAATACTTTTCGTTCCGCCTAAAGAGCAAAGAGAAAAACAAAATAGTGACAGCCCATATACAAAGCGAGTAATCGGTTTACCTAATGAAAAGTTAGAAATAAAAGACAACAAAATCTATATTAACGATAAGTTGTTAAAAGAAACTTTTGATAAAATAGTTGACAAAAAGGATTTTAAAAAGGATTATCCTGCGAATATTATTCCTGACAATGAGTATTTTATGTTAGGAGATAATCGCCCAAATAGTGAAGATAGTCGCTATTGGAAACAAAGAACTATACATAAGAAAGATATTTTAGGAAAAGTTGTTGAAATTATTCCAAAGGATTAATAAACATTTTAAGTTTATGGAAATCAAAGCAATAGGTTGCGAACCTTTACAATTGAAAATGATGCACGTTAAAAACGGGCATACATTAGAGGTTTATCAGAAACACGGCGGGTATAAGTCTTTGAAGAAGGCTTTGGATATGTCTTCGGATGAGATTATTGATGAAGTTAAAAAATCGGCACTTCGCGGACGCGGTGGTGCGGGTTTTCCGACGGGGATGAAATGGAGTTTTGTCCCGCGTGATTCGCCGAAGCCGAAGTATATTGTCTGTAATGCGGACGAATCCGAACCCGGCACGTTCAAAGACAGATATTTATTGGAAAGAGATCCGCACGCTTTGATCGAAGGAATGTTGATCGGTGCTTTCGCACTCGGTGTGGAAACTTGTTACATATATTATCGCGGCGAATACAATTATTTGATTGATATAATGGACGAAGCCATCGAGGAAGCAAAAGCGGCAAACCTCGTCGGCGAAAACATTTTGGGCAGCGATTTTAACTGTAATTTTTACACGCACACGGGAGCAGGTGCTTATATTTGCGGCGAAGAAACTGCACTTTTGTCGAGTCTTGAAGGCTTTCGCGGACATCCACGTATGAAACCGCCGTTTCCCGCCGTCGAAGGAGTTTATGCTTGTCCGACGGTTGTCAATAATGTTGAAACACTCACGGCAGTTCCGCAAATTATCGAAATGGGCGGCGAAGCGTGGCAGCAATTGGGGACAGAAAAATCGGGCGGCACGAAACTTTGGTCGGTTTCGGGACACGTTAAAAAACCGGGCGTTTATGAACTTCCGATGGGTTATGACGATATGGAGAAATTCATATTTGAAGCCTGCGGCGGAATGCTGCGTGATGATAAGGATTTGAAAGCATGTATTCCGGGTGGTTCTTCCGTTTATGCAATGCGTGCCGATCAAATTATCGGGCAAAATGTATTAATGGATTACGAAGGTTTAGTTGAAGGCGGATCGCTGGTCGGTTCGGGCGGATTTATTGTCATTGATGAAACGGTTGATATGGTTGATTCGACGAAGAATTTGACCGAATTTTACAAACACGAATCCTGCGGTTGGTGTACGCCGTGCCGCGAAGGAACGGATTGGTTGACCAAAATCTTTACAAGAATCGCTGACGGCGGAGGTCGTCCCGAAGATGCACAGCTCATTTTGGATTTATGCGACAACATCGAAGGAAAATCCTTCTGTGCATTGGGCGACGCGGCGGCTTGGGCAATTCAAGGTGCGGTTAAGCGTTTTCCCGAAGATTTCAAAAAACATCTATTGCCAAACGGAAATGGCGGCAAAGTTTAATTTTAATTTCCAAAAAAATTTAACAATTCGGTTTTAAAGCAGAAATGTGCAAAAAATTAAGTGCATTTTTGATAAAATCGGTGTATAAAAGCATTACCAAATTTTATTGCACAATTTTTAATCTAAAAAAGAGGGTTCAAATCGCTTATGAAAACCGCCTTCAGACTTTTGTTTTTTTTGTGCCTATTGATTTTTGTTTTAGGCTTTTCTACGGCTTCGGCTCAACCACTTCAGGCTAATAATATAGTCAAGGAAATCCCTTCCAAAACAGACGAAAATAAGCCTCCGCCTTCTGAACTGGATAAAATCAAACAGCAGTTACAAGAACAGCAAAAACAGATCGAGCTGATGCGTTTGATGCTTGACGAACAAGCAAAACTTATCGAAATCCTGCATAAATCGGCAGTTCCGAACGAACAAACAGCAAATATTCCAGATCAAACAAATACTTCCGCAACGGCTGCTCAAACTGATGATGTTGAAACCCGTCTGACCAAATTGGAAGAACAGACGAAAAAAACTACAAACTCAATAGAAAACAATCAACTCGGAAAACTCGGCTTCAGCGGCGATCTGCGGATGCAGTATGATTCGATCTACGGGCTTTTAAATAATTCAGCGAATATCAATAATCCGTTGATTTTGGGAAATGAATTATCATCACGCCAACGCATACGCTTTCGTCTGCGGTTTGCCGTTACGGGCAAGATCGGCGGCGATGTTTTGACGGGTGCTTTTGCGTCTAACGGCGAGAGAAAAAAGGATAAGGAATTTGAGTGGGGTTTTCGTCTGAGCGGCGGAAGTCTAACAAATCCGGCATCGCCAAATCCGGTTTTAACCGATTTTTTCTCGCGTAAGCCGTTTGCTTTAGACCGAGCCTACGTCGCGTGGCGACCTCGTTTCGCTCCGGGCTTGAAACTTATCGCCGGAAAATTCGAGCCGAACTGGACACATACCGAAATGACTTTTGACAACGATGTGCAGGTTGAAGGCGTTGGCGAAACTTTTTCACGCGACATAAAAAATTCATTTTTAAAAAATATAACTTTAAGTGCGTGGCAACTGCCGATGCTTGAACGCGGCAGAACTTTTACGAGGAATGCGGACGGATCAATAAATCTGGATGAATCTCGGCGAAATGGCAGAGATTTAGGATTATTCGGCGGGCAGATTCAGACAAAGTTTTTGCTTTCGCCAAATACGAACTTGACACTTTCGCTGGCTGATCTGCATTTTACAAATACCGATGCGATTAATCCGATTGAAGTTTTCGGCAGTCAACTGCGGCTTCCCGTTTCGATTGTAATTCCCGCAACAGCAACCGAACCGAGTCGAAATGTTTCGGGAGTTGCAACGATTTCGCGTGAACTGCTTGTTTCTGGTAACGGCAATCTCGGACTTTCAGCGGGAACAAATGCGGCGATAAATCGAAACGGACGACTTGCTTCGCGTTTTAATCTGGTTGATTTTATTGCTCAACTCGATTTTAAACAGTTCAAATATGCTCCTGTTACATTTATTTTCGATTACGTCAAAAACACACAAACCCGCGATGTTATAGTTGCGGGAACGAATGGCGAAGATGTATTTTTGCCGAACAATGAAGGCGACGGCATCTGGGCGGAAATCAGAGTTCAAAATTTACATAAAAAACGCGGTCAGGATTTCGGCAGTCCGGTCAGAGGCGATATGTTATTCAGCTACACTTATCTGCGAATCGAAAAAGATGCCGTTTTATCGCCGTTTAACTGGGACGATCTGCTGCAGCCGTCCGATGTTCAGGGACACCGTTTGTTTTTCAGTTTCACGGCTGATCCGCGTGTTACGTTTAATATCACGGGACTTTTTAATCGGCGTTTGAATGGGTTGAACGGTGCATTCCGCACAACTCCGGCGGGTTCGCTAGACCGCGAAACTGTTCGCATACAATTTGATACAGTCTTTAAGTTTTAACAATTAATGGCGTTTTTTATTTTTAATGAAAAGTATATCTAATGCTAAGTTGGATGAATAAAATAGTTTACTTGATAAGTGCAAACGAGGTGTTAAATGAAAAAACTAATATATCTGCTTGACAGCAAGATCAATCTGATCACGATTCTGTTTCTATTTTGGGCTTTGTTTTGGGGTTTGAACGGGTTCGATAAATTTTTTAACGGCAAATCGCAGGTGATTTACGAGCGTTGGGCTTCAAACGGTTATCTGGTTGAAAAAGATACGGAAAACGTCGTTTACTCTATTCAGCCTTCGGAAAAAGTCGGCTGGTATGGAGTCAGCCGCGATGCGAAATTTGCAAGTTATTTCAAAACGCTCGATCTGCCGCCGATAATTGCCAGCGTAACGCTCTATTTCTTTGCAGTTTTGGAAATTATTCTGGCGTTTTTGTTTTTCTGGCTTTTTCTTAAACAATTTACGCGGGATAAGGATTTTGAAAAAGGAAAAGTAACGCTGTTTTCAGATCGCACGGTTCACCGTCTGATATTCAAATTGAGCATTTGGATATTTATCGCATTTTTAACGGGCGATATTCTATTCGGTGACAGAATTGAGGTCTGGGAACACGGAACATATCTTTTGATGACGATCGTAACTTATGACCTTTGGTATCGGACGGATCAGTTTTTTATCGAAATGAAAAATAAAGAACTTACCGCCGAAGATAAGCAGAATTTACAGGCTTCGTCCTACAATTGGGAAATAAACCGGGAGGAAGAAGAAAATGACTAAACAACTGATATATTTATTCGACCACCGTTTGAATTTGATCACACTTCTGTTATTATTTTGGGCTTTATTCTGGACTCTGGACGGGTTTGATAAATTCTTCGACGGCGAACCGCAGATCGTTCACGAAAAATGGGCTTCAAAGGGTTCGGTTGTAGATAAGGATAATAATATCGTCTATACGATTCAGCCGCAGCTTCCGCGTGGCTGGTATGGAGTAAATTATAAGGAACAGATGGTTAGTTACTTTAAAACCATCTATCTGCCGCGAAGTGCCGCACTTTTTATAACCTACACATTTGCGGTCTTTGAAATAATCATCGGTCTGATATTTTTACTGCTTTTCCTGTGGCAATTACTGCCCGAATCGCGGGAAGACAAACGGAATATGTTCACCGACAGAACTCTGCATCGGCTGGCTTATAAAGCAAGCGTGATTCTTTTTCTGATTTTATCAGTCGGTTATCAGATTTTCGGAGACCGGGCAAGACTCTGGGAAGTCGGAACTTATATGGCGATGACCTTGATCGCTTATGACATCTGGTATCGCACAGACCGTTTTATGCTCGATCTCAGAAAAAAACGTCTGGCGGGAATTGATGACGATGACGACACGAATTCTTTTCAAGCATCGGCTTATAATTTAAAGGGTAAACCGAAAGAAGAAAAACCCGATTAGTAATTTTTCCGATAATTATAGATAATATAAAATAGAATAACTGACCAACAAATTTATTGATAAGCAAACGGTTTTCAAAACCGTGTTCAAGAATAAAATCCAACAACACGGTTGGGAAACCGTTTATTCGTTGGTCGAAATTTGAAAATGTATTAAGGAGTTTACGTTATATGGGAAAAGGTGATAAAAAAACAAAACGAGGGAAAATTTTTGTAGGAAGTTACGGGAAACATCGTCCGACACCGCAGAAACTCAGAAAACTCGAAAAAGAGAGCGGAAAAGAAGATAAAGCAGCAAAAAAAGAAGAAAAAAAATAGATTTGGAAAGTGGTTAAAGTTCGGGTAAAGGTAAAAATTACAAATGCAGCCGATGAAGCATTGGCACGTCGCGGGAAAATTGCGGACGAAGAAATTCGGACGTATGACGCTGAAGCGATGATTGATAAAGGTGCGGTGCAAACTGTAATTCCTGCGGATGTGGTCAAAGAATTGGGTTTGGACACTCCAAGACAAAGAGGTGTGGAATATGCCGACGGACGCAATGAAGTTGTTCCGGTTACCGAAGCGGTTGTAATTGAAATAATAAATCGGGAAACCAGTGATGAAGCGTTGGTTTTAGGCGACGAAATTTTGATCGGACAAACCGTTTTGGAAAAATTGGACTTGCACGTTGATAATGCAAATCAAAAGGTTATCCCGAATCCGGCACATCCGCATCAGGCGGTTACAAAAGTTAAGTAAAAAGATAAAGAATAATGATTTTCAACGTAACAATTGAAAGAGATGAAGACGGGGTTTTCGTTGTCGAATGTCCGCAAATTCCCGGATGCGTCAGTCAGGGAAATACAAAAGATGAAGCATTGGAAAATATCAGGGATGCGATTAAGTTATGCCTTGAAGTCCGTGCCGAAAAAGGACTTCCATTGACGGTTGAAACTCGGCAGATTGAGGTTTTTGCTTAATGACCAAATTACCTTCGTTGTGGTAAGAAAGTTGTTAAAGTATTTAAAGAATTCGGTTGGGAAGTTTCATGTCAAAAAGGAAGTCATATTATATTGACGAAAAACAACGAAATCGCATCTTTGTCAGTTCCGAATCACAAGGAAATTGCCAAAGGAACTTTGCGAAGTTTAATACGTTCAGCAAATTTATTGGTAGAAGAATTTACAAAGAAAGTTTGATTTAAGAATGTCAGAAAAAAAATCAGTAAAAGTTGTTATAAATGAGCGGGAATTTGAGGTTGAAGAAGGTTTGCCTCTGATTGATGCCTGCAATAAGAACGGCTTCGGAGTTCCTTCATTTTGCTATTACGCCGATCTGGAGATTCAGGCTTCGTGCCGTATGTGTCTGGTTCGCGTGGACAAAATGCCGAAACTTCAAGCGTCCTGTTCGATTCCCGTGCGGGATGGAATGGTCGTTACGACGCAGAGCGACGAGATCGAAAAGGCACAACGGGCGATGGGCGAGTTTTTGCTTGCCAATCATCCGCTCGATTGTCCGGTTTGTGATCGCGGCGGTGAATGCGAACTTCAGGAAATAATTTTCGATTGGGGCGATGTCGAGGAAAGATTTGTCGAACCGAAAAATGCTCATCCCGAAAAATTCTTATCGCCGATGGTTGCTAACGATCAACAGCGTTGCATTCTTTGCAAACGCTGCACACGGGTTTGCTCGGAGTGGATGGGCGAAGACGAGATCGAAGCCGGAAACCGCGGTGCAAATACGGTCATCGGAACTTACGGCGGCTGGCTCGATTGCTCGCAATGCGGAAACTGCGTCGAAGTCTGCCCGACGGGAACGCTTTTGGACGGAGTTTACCGCCACGAAACACGCCCTTGGGAATTAGATCAAACGATTACAACCGATACATACAGTTCGGACGGAATGCAGCTTTCAATCGGTTCAAGAAGCGGACTCGTTCACAGAATAGTTGCCCGCGACAGATATGTTGACGGTCTGAACGGCGAATTCCTCGATGTCAAAGCACGCTTTGCTCACGAATTTATAAATCATCCCGACCGCATCAAAACACCGATGATCCGCTACAAAAAAGGCGGAAAACTGATTCCGACAACTTGGGACGATGCGATTCATTTTGTTGCTGAAAAATTTAAAGAGGCGGGAGCAAATGTCGGCGTGATCGCAAGTTCGCGTTTGACGAATGAAGCGGTCTTTACGTTAAAAAGATTTGCGACGGAAGTCGTCGGAAATGAAAATTATGCGGTTTCCGATGCTTATGATCTGTCGCCGTTTTTTGATAATCTAAGCGTCCCGCTTTGCACACATAAGGAAATCCGCTTTGCCAAAACGATTTTATTGATCGGCGGTGAACCCGAAGAAGAACAGACATTTACCGCCAAACAAATGCGTCAAGCGGTCAAAAACGGCGGGGCGAAATTGATTATCGTCAACGAAATTCCGATTCGCTTAAAGCAATACGCAACGCAATTTCTGCATATCAATCCGAATTCATTAGATGCTTTTGTTTCGGCATTTACGGGAACGGCTGATGCGGAAACTTTGAAAAAACTCGGTGTTGCGTCTGACGAATTCGAGCAAATGCTCAAGACAATCGGCGAAACCGAAGGCGATTTTGTCGTGATGTTCGGCGGCGATATTTCGTCCGAAGCTCAAGCCGTATTAGCGGGTTCGGTTGGAAATTTCAGTTCCGATAATCGCAAGGTTTTGCTTCATCCGCTGCCGCTTTATAATAACTCTGTCGGTGCAAATGATATGATGCACGGCGGAAAATCGGTTGATGAAGTTGTTCAAAATTCTAAGGCTTTGCTCATCGGCGGAAGTTTGTCAAACAGCAGTCAGCAGTCAACGGTCAGTTGGCAAATAAAGATTTTATTGTCGTGCAGGAACTTTTTGAAACGGAAACAACGGATTTTGCGGACATAATTCTTCCCGCCGCGAGTTTTGCGGAAGTTGACGGAACTTATACGAATAATACCGGTTTTGTCCAAAGAGTTCGCAAAGCGATTGATCCCGTTTATCAGGCAAAACCGGATTGGATGATAACTTCATTTATCGCCCGTGAACTCGGAACGGATTTCGGTTATAATCTTTCCGCTTCGGCAGTTTTTCTCAGCCTTGCGGATAATGTAAATGCCTACGAAGGCATACGTTATCCCGATATGAAGGATGAATCGAATCCTGTTCAGGTCAAACATTCGATTACTGAAGGCGGAGATTTATCAAAAGAAAATGAAGCACTAAAAAAACGGATTGAAGCAATGCCGGATGAAGCCGAAAAAATGAACATTACTCCGAAGGTCGGTCATAAACTATTTAGAATCACGACCTTAACCGGCAAAACAAAACAGTTTCATCTGCTTGCCAATGGCAACCCGAAACCCGAAAACCTACTTGTTTCACCGCTCGTGCAGTTTAATCTGGACGGAAGTCCGGTCAATGCAGACATAAACGGCGACGAAGATAAAACGGGTTTAGGAATTGATCCGCCCCAAGCAGCAAATATAGATGCTTCGGAAGTTGATCCGATTGATAGAGTTAATTTAAGTATAGATAACTTATAAATTATAGAAATGGAATCTATTATACAGACGGCTTTTCCTTATATTGTAATAAGTATCGGCATTCTTCTGGCGTTTCAAGGGGTATTGATGATCGTTGCTTATACGGTTTTGGCGGAACGCAAAGTTCTCGGCTGGATTCAAGGGAGGATCGGACCGAACCGCGTCGGACCGTGGGGACTTCTTCAGCCGTTTGCAGACCTATTTAAGTTTATTTTTAAGGAAGACCTTGTTCCTGATAAGTCAACGAAGTTCATTTTTTATCTTGCACCTCTGATCGCTTTGATCGCGGCTTTGATGCCGATTGTGGTTTATCCGTTCGGTCCGGCGATAAATGCCGATTTGAGTTTTCTGCCATACGGTTTGGGCGACGGGATCAATCAAATTCCGCTGACAATTGCACAGATTGATGTCGGTGTTTTGTATGTTCTGGCGATAACTTCGGTTGGCGTTTACGGGATAGCACTGGCGGGTTGGTCTTCAAATTCAAAGTATTCGCTGCTCGGCGGCTTGCGTTCTTCGGCACAGATGATCTCTTACGAACTGGCAATGGGTGCATCAGTCATCGGTGTCGTGATGCTTGCCGGAACTCTGAATTTGAACGGGATAATTCAAGCTCAGATAAATTCGCCTTTTAGATGGTTCATTATTCCGCAATTTATCGGCTTTTTTGTGTTTTTGATCGCCGCATTTGCCGAAACGAATCGCGTTCCGTTCGATCTGCCGGAAGCGGAAACGGAACTTGTCGCAGGATTTCATACGGAATATTCGGCATTGAAATTCGCATTATTCTTTATGGCTGAATATGTCAATATGTTCACCGTTTCGATGATGTGTACGGTTTTGTTTTTAGGCGGTTGGTATATTCCGGGATTGAGTCATATTTTTGAACCCGGTTCAATACCGTATGCACTCGTCAGCCACGTCGGTTTCTTATTTAAGATTTTTGCATTTTTATTCTTATTCATCTGGGTTCGCGGAACTTTACCGCGTTTCAGATTTGATCAATTAATGGATTTCGGTTGGAAATTCCTTCTGCCCGTCGCATTGGGAAATGTAATTTTGACCGTAATAATTGTATTTTTATTAAACAGATGATTTCTAGTGGTAAGTGGTGAGTGGTGAGTGGAAAGTGAAAAAATCCAAAACTTACCACTTACCACTCACCACTTACCACTTAAAAGAAGATGGTTACAGCACTTTTTTTCATATTTGCAGGTCTGGCAATCGCGTGTGCGATCTCCTGTGTTTACCATAAAAATCCGCTTTACAGTGCGGTTTCGCTGATCGGTGTGCTAATTTCGCTGGCGTGTATTTATTTAACTCTTGCTGCTCCGTTTATCGCCGTCGTGCAGATTTTGGTTTATGCGGGTGCGATTATGGTTTTGGTTATTTTCGTCATAATGCTTTTGAATTTGGATGAAGAAAATCCTTTAAATCAACTTCGATATTTATATGCTGTCGGCGGCGGTTTGGGCTTGATTCTGCTCGCTCAGACATTTTTTATTTTCTATGCCGTCAGCCGAACACCTGCAAAAGAATCGCTCGTGGACGATACCGTCGGACAAACTTTAAACATCGGGGCGGCGATGTATACCGAATATCTTTTGCCGGTTGAAATTGTCGGAGTTTTGCTTTTAATGGCGATTGTCGGAGCAATGATTATGTCAAGACGTTTGCGGGGACCGAAATTATTTGTTGTTGAAGATACAAAGGAAGTGAATGGTGAATAGTAAATAGAAAGATTGAAATAAATCATATGACAATTCACTATTTACTTTTTACTATTTACTATTTAAAAAATGGAACCAAGTTTAGAAACATATTTAGCACTTTCGGGAATACTTTTCACAATCGGTGCAGTTGGCGTGATTTACAAACGCAACGCGATCGGGATGTTTATATGTATCGAGTTGATGCTCAACGCCGTTAATCTTACATTTGTTGCATTTTCAAGACATTACGGCGATGTAACCGGACAGCTTTTCGTCTTCGTCGTAATGAGCGTCGCAGCGGCTGAAGCGGCGGTTGGTCTGGGAATTATTATCACATTTTTCCGCAATCGTGAATCAGTAGATGTTGATGATGCGAGTATTTTAAGAAATTAAAATTTATGAACGATTTTAAAATCATAATTGAAAAACACGAAGACGGATTTGTTGCTTATCCGCTGGGATTAAAAGGAGTCGTTGTCAGCGAAGGCGATACTTATGAAGAAGCGTTGGCAAATGTAAAATCAGCTATACGTTTTCATATTGAAATATTTGGCAAAGAAGTTTTTGAAGATGAATCACCTGTTTTAGAAGCATTTGTAGCTGAAACGAGATTGGCGGCTTGAAAATGAAATTCCCCGTAGATGCTCCGAAAAAGCGTGTTTTTAAAACTTTAGAATCGCTGAATTTTGAAATTGTTAGAGAACACGAACATATTGCGATGATTCGGGAAAATGAAGATTGAACTACAACTCCTCTGACTTTACCGAATCATAAGAAAATTAAAGGTTCTACGCTGAGAACGATTTGCACACAAACAGGAATTTCAAGAAGCGAATTTCTCAAGTTTTACGATAGAAGTTAAGCAATGATAAATGCCGATGTTTTGACATTTCAGGAGTTTATGACGCACGAAACATTGCCTTTATCAACAATTCACGGTGCGGTGCTGGAGTTTTTGCAAGGTCGGGATGATGCGGTTTTATTTGGAGCTTATGCGGTTAATGCTTATGTTGCCGAGCCGCGTATGACGCAGAATGTTGATTTGCTTTCGACAAATGCCGAAGATTTGGCGGATGAATTACGGGAGTATTTGAGCAATAAATTTCAAATTACAATCCGTGTTCGTGAAGTTGCAAACGGAAAAGGTTTTCGCATTTTTCAAAAGCGAAAAGAAGGAAAGCGACATTTGGTTGATGTCCGATTAGTTTCGGAATTTCCAAATACAGAAATTATTGAAAACATTTCGATTTTATCGCCTGCTGAATTGATTGCGAGCAAAATTGTTTCTTATCAATCACGAAAAGGACAACCGAAAGCCGGAACAGATTGGCGTGACTTGGCATTTTTACTTTTGAAGTTTCCAGAATTGAAAACGGAAACGGGTAAAGTTTTTGAGATTTTGCGAGAACGTGAAGTTGACGAAAACATTTTTAATGTTTGGCTTGAAATTGTTAAGCAAAATTTAGAAATTGAACAAAAAGACAAAGATTTATTATTTTGGAACTAAATTTTATGAAACAAATTATTTATTTGACTATTTTCTGTATTTTGGCTTTCACTCAAATTGCGTGTGGACAAATTGACTCAAGTGTCAAACAAACGAAAAAAGAAAGTTCTGTAACAAATAATTATCCAAATTTGAAATTCCAAGCTGATGAAGTTGGCAAAGCTACCTTGGAAGGCGATTTTGAAAAACTTGTTGATTACACTCATCCAAAAGTTGTTGAAAAACTGGGTGGTAAGGAAAAAATGGTTGCATTCCTGAAACAAGATTCTGGACAAATGAAACCAGAGGGATTTGAATTAGTTTCGGTTGATGTAAACAATGTAAAACAAATAGAAAATATAGATAATCATTTGTTTAGTATTATTCCTATGAACTTAACCATAAATTCGCCGCAAGGAAAATTTTCACAGGAAAGTTATCTAATTGGAATTTCAAGCAACAATGGTGAAACTTGGAAATTCATAAGCGGTGTCAGTCGAGAGAGATTTAGATTATTATTTCCAAATGTTGCCGATAAATTGGAATTTCCAGATATAAAACAACCAATAAAAATTGAAAACTAGAAAAATAAATGCCTGAAAATAATTTCTTAAGTCTAATAATTTTTGCACCGTTATTCGGTGCGTTAGCCAACTGGATTTACGGCGGTTGGTTGAAGCAGAGGAACGAACTTGTCAGCGGGGCAATCGCTTGCACGGCGGTTGGGATTTCGACAGTCGTGGCGTTTATGATCGCGTTTGGAATCGGGACGGGACAAGACGGAGCATTATTTGCGAAAGACGGAAAACCGATTCTCGATCATATTTGGACGTGGATTCAGGTTGGAGATTTTCGGGCGGATTTTGCACTCGGAATGGACAGGCTTTCGGGGATTTATGCCTGTTTTGTTACGTTTGTTGCTTTACTGATACATATTTTTGCGACGGGTTATATGCACGGCGATAAGAGTTTTTATCGCTTTTTTGCTTATTTGAATCTGTTTATGTTCGCAATGCTGACGCTTGTTTTGGCGGACAATTATCTGTTGATGTTTGTCGGTTGGGAAGGCGTTGGGCTTTGTTCTTATCTGCTCATCGGCTATTACATCAAACGCGACGAAGCACGAAAGGCGGCGAAGAAAGCGTTTGTGATGAACCGTATCGGAGATTGGGGCGTTTTGATGGGAATGTTTCTCATCTTTACGTTGACGGGATCGCTTTCATTTTTTGATAAAACGGTTGACGGGCAGCTAGTTCAAAGTGTTTTCAGTTGGGTTGCAAGCAATGCAATGACCGCCGAGCCTTTCACATTTTGGATAATTTTCGGCGGCGGTTTAACTTCGGCGGCACTTTTATTATTTATCGGTGCTTGCGGAAAATCGGCACAGATTCCGCTTTTAACGTGGCTTCCCGATGCAATGGCGGGTCCGACTCCTGTTTCGGCACTTATTCACGCGGCGACAATGGTTACGGCGGGTGTTTATCTGGTTGTTCGTTCAAACATTATTTTTCAAAACGCACCGACGGCGATGGCTATCGTGGCGACAATCGGGGCGGCGACGGCGATATTTGCGGCGACGATTGCGATTGCTCAAAACGACATCAAAAAAGTTCTTGCGTATTCAACCGTTTCGCAGCTCGGTTATATGTTCCTTGCGTGCGGAGTCGGTGCTTTCGGTGCGGCGATTTTTCACGTAATGACCCACGCATTTTTCAAAGCATTGCTTTTCTTGGGTTCGGGTTCGGTCATACACGGTATGCACCACGAGCAGGATATGCGGAAAATGGGCAATTTGAAAAAATATATGCCGATCACATTTTTCACAATGGCGGCGGGTTGGTTAGCGATTGCGGGGATTTTCCCGTTTGCCGGATTTTTCTCGAAGGACGAGATTTTATATAAAACCTTTGCAAATTCAGCACTTGGAACTTATACGTATATTCTTTGGATAGTCGGAGTTATTACCGCAATTTTAACCGCGATTTATATGACTCGGATGATGGTTATGACTTTTTGGGGCGAAGAAAGATTTCACGATGAAATTGAAGAAGATTTGCCGACCGTTCAGGATTTGACAGAATCTTCAAGAGCCGAAGAAAACGCTTTTGCAATGGGCGACGCACACGATGCCGTCAAACCCGGACACGATGCACACGCTTTGGCGACTCACGCCGAAGACGAACACGATGACGACGATGAAGAACATCATCATTTGCCGCACGATTTCAAACCGCACGAATCGCCTTGGACAATGACGGTTCCGCTTGTGGCTTTGGCAATTTTATCGGTTGTCGGCGGATTGGTTGGAATTCCCTATGCGTTGAGTTCAATTGTCGGGGCGGGCGATATAAATGTTTTTGAACATACGCTCGAACCCGTAATTGCCGAAGTCGGCGACAAAGGACATTCCGAAGAAATCA
Source organism: Pyrinomonadaceae bacterium (assembly GCA_041744535.1). GTDB lineage: Bacteria > Acidobacteriota > Blastocatellia > Pyrinomonadales > Pyrinomonadaceae > Aridibacter. Next base: position 1,317 of record JBGTKR010000068.1, on the reverse strand, counting down.
AACATTTTTATGCCGAAGAAAAAGCGGTAGGCGGCGAAGAATCACATGCAGCACATTCGCCCGAAGAGATTCGTAATGAGAGGCTTTTGGCTGGTTTATCGCTTTTATTGGCAATCGGCGGAATTTTTATCGGATTTGTGTATTTCAAAAAAGAACCGCTCAAACGTATGCCGAAATTGCTGCGGAACAAATGGTATCTGGACGAATTCTATAACGGCTACATTGTTGACCCGATCACAAGACTTTCCCGCAACGGTTTATGGAAGGGTTTTGATGTCGGATTTATAGATGGAACTGTCAACGGCATCGGAAGTTTTGTAACCGAACTAGGTTCGGCGGCAAGACGGATTCAAGTCGGATACGTCCGAAGTTATGCGGCGTTTATTTTGTTCGGTGCATTGGTTGTCATCGGATATTTTATTTATTACGGATTTAGACTTATTAATTAGCTTTCAGCAATCAGCTATCAGCATTCAGAAAGAAAAACTGACCGCTGACCACTGACCGCTGCCACTCTGGAAATATGGATTTTATAACGGAAAATCTTTTAACAATTTTAATTCTGCTTCCCGCATTCGGGGCGGTTGCCGTGATCGGACATTCTATTTTTTGGAATGAAGTAAAGAATCTGAAATGGATAACATTCGGGATTACGGTGGTTATCTTTTTGATTTCACTTTTACTTCTGACTGAGCAAACGCTTTCGGCAAACGGATTTTATTTTGAGCGAAATATTCCGTGGATCGAAGCGATAAATACGAATTATCACGTCGGCATTGACGGCTTGAGTTTGTGGCTCGTGATCTTGACGACATTTATAATGCCGATTGCGGTGCTTTCGACGTGGGATGCGGTTGAAAAAAGGCATACGGCTTTTTACGTATTTTTATTGTTGCTCGAAAGTGCGATGCTCGGCGTTTTCGTATCGCTCGATTTGCTCGTGTTTTATCTGTTCTTTGAAGCCTCGCTTGTGCCGATGTTTTTTCTTATCGGAATCTGGGGCGGCTCGAATAGGATTTATGCGGCGGTTAAGTTTTTTATTTTTACGGCGTTGGGAAGTTTGCTGATGCTGGTGGCGATAATTGCTTTGTATTATCTGCATTTGGAAGCCACGGGCGTTGGAACATTTGATTATGTCGTGCTTCTGAATTCGCTCAAACTCGGTAATTTAACATTTGCCGCAAATACCGGACTGTTTTTATTTCTCGCGTTTGCACTCGCGTTTTCAATTAAAGTTCCGCTTTTTCCATTTCACACTTGGCTTCCAGATGCACACACCGAAGCACCGACGGCGGGTTCGGTAATTCTGGCGGCGGT
>JBGTKR010000067.1:0-28474 GCA_041744535.1 Pyrinomonadaceae bacterium | reverse complement strand
ATTGGTTAAAAACACGATGAAATCAATCGAGAAAAATCTCTGGGTAAAAGGCGAGATCGGAGGAATTGCGAGATTTAACGGCGATTCTTATATGCGTGTTTCGGATGAATTTACGGGAAATCCCTGGTTTATCTGCACGCTTTGGCTGGCGGATTATCGAATTGCCGTGGCGAAGAAAAAATCTGATTTAAAAGGCGTGATCGAAATTCTCGAATGGACGGCGAAAAATGCTCTTGCGTCAGGAGTGTTAGCGGAACAAGTTCATCCTGTTGACGGTTCGCCCGTTTCGGTTTCGCCGCTCACTTGGTCGCATTCGACATTTGTGGCGACGGTTGTAAATTATCTGGAGAAGTTAGAAAATTTAACAAAATAGTTGATAATTTTTTCTGAATCTATCAATTATTATTTTTCAATTATCAATTATATTTTAAGGTGCATTAATATGCCGAAAACCTGGACGGAAAATAAACTTCAAAATTTTATAACGAGCGAGATCGAGGAATCTCTAACGCTCGAATATAAATCCGCTGAAGCACTCGGCAAAAGCGATCAGCAGAAAACCGAAATCACTAAAGACGTTTCGGCAATGGCAAATTCGGCGGGCGGTTTGCTTATTTACGGAATCAGGGAATTTGCCGAAAATGAAAAGCGTCATTTACCCGAAAAATTTGTTCCCGTAAATCGCACGGAATTTTCAAGAGAATGGCTTGAACAAATCATCAACAGTATAAAACCGCGAATTGACGGGGTTTTTATACATTCCGTGCAACTGAAAACGGGCGAAAACGATGTCGTTTATATCGTTGAAATTCCGCAGAGCAACACCGCTCATCAAACGCGGGATCATCGTTATTACAAAAGGTTTAATTTCCAGAGTGTGCCGATGGAAGATTATGAAGTCCGCGATGTAATTTTCCGTGAGCAGATGCCCGATGTCCTTGTCAGATTTCTTGTCGAATTAAAATCTGACGAACAAAATCTCATCATTCAAGCCAAAAATCTCGGCTCGGCTTATGCGAGATATGTCGCGTGTTTTGTTGATGTTCCCGTTAAAACTTTGGTAAATATCGAAAATAAACGGAGCATCAAAGACGGCGGGAAATATTATCGGCATCGTTTGACGAATTTGAATCAGGAATATGCCGACGAAACTTTTAAGGCGAATTTTCCGCTTCTGAGAAGTATGACGATGAGTTGGAAAATTCCGCTCGCAGAGAATTTTCAGGAATTAAAAGAATCGAAATGGAAGATCAAATGGAAGGTTTATGCCGATAATGCCTTGCCGAAGGAAAGCAAAATTTCGTTTAATGAAATTGACATCGTGGACTTGCGACGCAGAAGAAAAACGTGAGGTGTAACATCGTTTTCATTTTGTTAAAGTATATTTGTTTTTATAATTTACCGAAAAAGCGTAAGATTGATTTGAGGTAAAAATTATGGCTTTAATAATTGACGCGGTTTTTGACGGTGAGGTTTTTCGTCCTGAAGAAAAGGTTGATCTTGAACCGGACACGAAGGTGAAATTGAAACTTATCATTGAGGTGAAAAAGAAAACGGGAGAACCGTATTCTTTATTTAAGTATGCACGTTCATTAAAACTCGACGGACCGAGTGATTTTTCAGAAAATATTGATGAATATTTATATCAAGGAAAACAAATAAAAGATGGAAAATAAGATTTTTCTTGACACATCGTATTTAGTCGCATTAGCAATAGAAAAAGATCAAAATCACGAAAAAGCTACCGAACTATCTTTCAAATTAGAGGAAAATAATTTTCAAATCTACACCACTCAGGCAATAATTTTAGAAATAGGAAATTCCCTTTCAACACTTAAATATCGGCAATCGGCAATCGGAATAATCAATTTTTTGAGATCAGATTCAAGTGTTTCGATAATTTCTCTAAACCGAGAATTGCTTGATGCGGCGTTTGAACTTTTCAGCCAACGTCCTGATAAAGAATGGGGTTTGGTTGATTGTGTTTCGTTTGTCGCAATGGATGAACAAGGAATTACCGCCGCATTAACTGCGGATGAGCATTTTGTTCAAGCAGGTTTTCGGGCATTGTTAAGAGAAGAAGAAGAAGAATAAAAATAATTTATGCGAAGAGCCAAAATTTTAGCCACACTCGGACCGGCTTCCGACACACAGGAAAAGATCGAAGAACTTATCAAAGCGGGAACAAACGCCGTGCGGATAAATATGTCGCACGGGACAAAGGAACAGCATTTGAAAACCCTGCAAAATGCACGGGCGGCGGCGGAAAAACTCGGTTCGCCGCTTTCGATCTTAGTTGACCTTTCGGGACCGAAGATACGCACCCGCTCGCTTGCAGATAAAAGTCCCGTGCTGCTTGATGTCGGTGCAAAATTTACCATCACGACGAGAGATATTGTCGGGAACGGACGGGAAGTTGCGACGACCTTTGCGGAATTGCCTTCGAGTGTAAATATCGGCGAACCGATCCTGCTCGATGACGGTTCGCTGGAATTAAAGGTTATTGATAAAACGGAGACGGACGTAATTTGCGAAGTCATCGCGGGCGGACTTTTGTATGAAAGCAAAGGAATCAACCTGCCGAATACGATCTTGCCGATTCCGAGTTTAACGGAAAAAGACCGTCGGGATTTGGATTGGGCTTTGGAGCAGGATGTTGATTACATCGCACTTTCATTTGTCCGCAAAGCAAAAGATTGTCTTGAAGTTAAACAAATCATTAAAGAAAAAAATACACGCGAATTCGGACGTGCATTGCTCGTTGCGAAAATCGAGAAGGCGGAAGCAATTGAAAATCTGGACGAAATAATCGAAGCATCGGACGGCTTGATGGTCGCACGCGGAGATTTGGGCGTGGAAACAAGCGTCGAACTCGTGCCGATCTATCAGAAACAAATTATTCAACAATCAATCGCCAAGGATAAATTCGTCATCACGGCAACGCAGATGCTGCAATCAATGGTTGATAATCCGCGTCCGACTCGTGCCGAAGCGTCCGATGTCGCCAACGCCGTCTGGGACGGAACGGATGCCGTGATGCTTTCGGCTGAAACCGCTGCCGGAAAATATCCGGTCAAAAGCGTTCAGATAATGGCAAAAATCATCAATTCGGCTGAAACCTTAAAGCCAGCATCGCTTCGTAAACCGATCAAATTTGCACAAGAACCTTCCGGCAGAACTTCGCAGGCACTATGCAAAGCCGCCGGATATTGTGCGAAGGAAATTCAGACGGAAAAGATCGGCGTATTTACCGAATCGGGTTTGATGGCACGCCGCCTCTCTTCCTTTCGTTCCGGTTTGCAAACTTTTGCCCTGACAACTTCCAGACGAGCCAGAAACCAACTTGCCTTAATCTGGGGCGTAACTCCCTTTTACCAGAAAGCACCCGAAACGACGGAAATTTTACTGCAAAAAGGTGAAAGAACCTTGCTCGAAAATGATGCGGTTGAAAACGGCGAAACAATCGTGATGATGGCTGGTCGTTTGTCGGGTCTGGGACTTTCGAGTTCGGTTGTCGTGTGGACAATCGGAGAAGATACGCCTCGCAGATGACCGGATTTTGACTGCAAACAAAAAAGGAGTTGATGACTTAATTCAATCATCAACTCCTTTTTATGCTTTAATTATTAAACTCCTCTACGCCGGGTTATTTTTCTTGCCTTCATTTTTATCCTTCTGAGCAGTATTTTCTCCGGCTTTTTTTGCCTCATCAAGAGCCGTCTGAGCGGTTTTATCCGCCGCCTTTTTGGTTTCTTCAATCGCCGTCTGTGCCGTATTGCCGGCTGCGGTTTTGGCTTGTTCGATCTTCTCCTGCACCGTGTCCTGAGCGGTGTCAATCAAGTTACCGACTTTCTGACTGGCTTGCTCCATTAAATTATCCCGCGTTTCACCCATAAAGTTTGACTCGATTCCGGTTGAAGGAATTGACATTCCGACCGCCGCACCGACTGCTAAAGCCACCGCACCGACTGCCAATGGATTTTCGTCTATGTAATAATTATAATTATCCTGTGCTTTATGTGCCAATTCCTGTGTGGTTTCGACGACTTGCGAACCTATATTTCCGGCTGTGTCATACGCACTGCTGACGACGTTTCCGGTTTTTCTGTAAATATCTTGTGCCGTATCGGAAGCCGTTTCATATACATTTCCGGCAGCATCCGTTGCTGTTTCATACGCATTCCCGGCGGCATCCGCTGCCGTTTCATATGCGTTTCCGGCTTTTGATTTGGCGGTTTGTAACGCCGAATTTTGATTATCGGAAGCAAAGTTTCTTTGCCTTCCTGCATTACCGGCTGATGGAAGCATTCTTTTTCTACTGGTTATTTTCGCATTACTAGTAAAAAAATTATATGCGAGTATTCCGATCCCCGCCCCGATCAATGTCAGAGCCAGCGGATTGTCGCGTGCCGTTCTTCCGACTGCCGTATCGGATAATTCGTCTATTCCTCTATCTACATATTTCATAACTTCTCCTGTTGTTTTAAATGCCGTGTCAAGAACGGATTCCTTGGTTGACTGCCACGCTTCGCTGATTTCTTCAGAAACTTTTCCCTTTACCTGCTCGGTAATGTTTGAAACACTAAGTCTTTCCTGAATTTCATCAATCGTTTCGCCCATTTGTTGGCGTGTATCTTCGATTTGTGAACGAATTTCCGATGGTGAATCGGCGATTTCTTCGCCTGTTACCGCATCTTTATTTTTCATATTTTCCGTTTTGTCAGACATTTTAATTTCCACCTTTTTTTTATTCGTATTCCCGATTTTTCCCGATTCTTTTAACTTACCTGTTCCTTGACCCATTCTGCATCCTCCTTCAAACTTTCCACGGTTTGTTCCGGTTTAACCTGCATTTTTTTGAGCGATTCAAGTGCCGATGAGATCATAAAATAAGCAACAATCGCCACGACAATTCCGACTATCAGAGCCGAAATCCAATAATTCCCGATCAAATTTCCCAAAGCAATAATCACCGCTGCCAAAATCGCCTGAACCGCTATAAAAGCAATCGAGCCGCCAACAGCCAAATAGCCGATATTAATTCCGACTTTTGTGGCTTTCTGCGTCATTTCCGCTTGAGCTAAAGCGACCTCTTGTCTAATCAATGCACCCGATTCATTGGCAAGCTCGGTAAAAAGATCACCTAATGAACGATCATTATCAATCGTTTGCGTTTTTATTTCTGCAATTTCCTCCATATTTCTCTCTGTTCCCCCTTGTTATCAACACCCAGCCATTTTTAGCCGTTTTTCCGCTCTAACTTCTCTACTTGCGACGGATCGAGTCCGGTTACTCCCTGCTGTCCCGTAACCGTTAGGTCATTTTGAGACCGATTTCGATTTTGCGAATTGCTTCCGCCCTTACCGGAACTTTTCAAAAATCTGGCTAAAAGCAGTCCGGCAGCAAAAGCACCGCCGATAAAGACCGCGGGGTTTCTGCGTGCAAAATCTTCGACATCGCCGAGCATCTCACCCAATTCTTTATTATCCAGATAACCCGCAAATTGTTCGATCTGTCCCGCTAATGAATCGGTATATTTTCCGGCGAAATTAATAACCGATGTATTCTCATCGGCATCCTGCACATTTTTATCAACCTGCCGCAAATTATCCGCAACGCTTGAAAGTCCTCGGGCTAACTGTGATTTTTGTTCATCTATTTTCGACACGGCTTGATCGGAAACCTTCTCGTAAGCACGTCCGACCGCCGCTCCAGCCTTTTCCTTCGCCTCCGTCAAAACTTCCTTTGCCGCTTCCTTATCTCCCTGTGCCGCATCACTGATTTTTTCTTTTATTTCTGCCATAATTAAACTCCTTAAGTGTGTTTTAAATACTTCCAATGTCAAAATGATTTCCATTATCGGAAATTATTCGTTAAATATATTTTTGTGTGCCCAACAAAGCATTAGACCACAATGCAAAAATCATTCTCTTAACATTAACTATATTATTTTAAACAGCAATAAACGTGCCAAGTGAAAACCCTTTCAACACGGTATAAAACTGGTAATAACAAAAAAAAGATGTATTTGGATAGGACAAAGTTTGTATGATTCTTAGACACAAAATTTTAGAAAGTCAGCAGATTATTTGGTGAAAATATATTTTCAGAGAATATTTTCTGAAGGAAAAGTTGCATTTTAACTTGAATAACTCATCAATCTTTTGTAATAATTGAAAACTTCCGATCAAAAGATTTATTCTTTTCGATCTTTACGGCGGTTATAGTTTCGATCTTTACGGCGGTTATAGTTCAGTTGGTTAGAACGCCTGATTGTGGTTCAGGAGGTCGAGGGTTCAAATCCCTCTAGCCGCCCCATTTCTTTTCTTCCCGCTTCATAAAATATTTTTTTCAGCTTTTGGTTAAATACTTATTTTGTAGTAATTTGTTCAATGCGTGAATAATCTATCTGCAAAAATCGAACGCGAATTTTCCCGGGGAAAAATTGTCATCGTCGGCGATCTGGTTGCCGACCAGTTTTTGTGCGGCACGATCAATCGTGTTTCGCGTGAAGCTCCCGTATTTATTTTGCGGCACGATGAAACCGAAACTTTTGCGGGAGCGGCGGGAAATGCGGCGGTCAATGTCGCATCTTTGGGCGGCGAATGCGTAGTTGTCGGTTTGATCGGAAAGGATTTGAACGGCGGGAATCTGAAAAAAGTTTTAAATGATTCAAAAGTAAATTGCGATTTTGTAATCGAATCGGAAAAAATTCAGACGACCACAAAAATCCGCGTTCTAGCCGGACAAAATTATGCTCCGCGTCAGCAGGTTATAAGGATTGATTACGAAAATAAGGCGGAAATTGATGCGGAATTGATCGAAAAATTAAAGGAAAATATAATTTCCGCAACCCGAAACGCCGATGCAATCATAATTTCCGATTACGATTACGGTGTGGCAAATCCCGAAATCGCAAAAATTTGTGCGGAAGTTTCAAAAGAAAAAAATATTCCTCTGCTGATTGATTCGCGTTTTCGTTTGAAGGAATTTGCAGACGCAACAACCGCAACTCCGAATCAGGAAGAGGTCGAGCAAATTTTAGGCGAAAATTTTACCGAAGAAGATTGTGTCCGGTTACGGGAAACATTAAATTTGCAGGCACTTTTAATCACACGCGGAAACAAAGGAATGCTTTTGCTTGAAAAGGACGGATCGCCGCAAAATATCGCGGCTGTCGGCTCAACCGAACCGGTTGATGTAACGGGTGCGGGCGATACGGTTATCGCAGCTTATGCCTTGGGTTTGGCGAGCGGTTTGAGTTTTTACGATGCGGCAAAGATCGCCAACCACGCCGGCGGACAAGTCGTAATGAAAAAAGGAACGGCTTCGGTCAGCCCGAAGGAATTGATCGAATCAATCATAAGGTCGGAGGAGGAAAATAAAACTTCCACCGCTCAAAATCTCCCGTAAAGTCTTTTCAAACTTTGCGTCTTCTCGTGAAATTTTCTAATCTCGAATTAATGTCATCGGTAAACAATAATTTTGCTCCGATTCTGGAACGCAATCGTTTAGCTGCACGAGTGGCAATCGAGCGGCGGAATAAAAAGAGAATCGTTCTGGCAAACGGTTGTTTCGACCTGTTTCACGTCGGACACATACGCTATCTGGCAGGTGCAAAGGAACTCGGCGAATGCTTGATCGTCGGGATAAATTCCGATGAACAGGTGAGAAAATTAAAAGGAGAAAATCGTCCGTTTATGCCCGAAAATGAACGGGCGGAAATCGTTTCGGCTTTAAAATTCGTTGATTTTGTAACGATTTTTCCCGAACCGACGGTTGAAGAATTGATTCGTGCCGTCCGTCCCGATTTTCACGCTAAAGGAACTGATTACACGATTGACACAGTTCCCGAAAGAGAGATCGTCAAAGAATACGGCGGACAAGTCGCCATCGTCGGCGATCCGAAGGATCATTCGTCAACGGAAATTATGGAATCAATTACGAATTACGAATTACGAATTACGAATTAAATACAATTTAACATCCATAATTCATAAAATTAAATCACAATCTTGCATTCGTAATTCGTAATTTGAAATTCGTAATTGCTTAAAATGTGGCTTTCAAAAACAAAAAATGATCTGATGATCGAAGTTTGGGAAAAACTCGATTGCGAAAATGTCGGGGCGAAGGAAATTGAAGCCATCGAAACCGTCGTGCGGGATGTTTTCGGGCGGAGTGCGGTTGAAAGTCCGATGATTATCGCACGGCTCTTAGCCGATGAAGGTGCGGAACTGCGGCACGCTGAAATTTTAAAACTCGATGTCAAACGCCGTTTAGAATCACCTTATGATGCGATGTTTCGCAATATTTTGAAATTTTCAAATTTTGACCAAACCTTAAATTCGATCCGTCAACTGGAAAACCTGCGGCAAAAATTCTTAAAGGAAAATGACAAAGAAGGCTTGCGGCTCATCCGCGAAACGGGAATAAAGGGGAAAAACCGGGCGGCGATGATCTCGAAAAACACAAAAGTTGACAAATTAAATCGGGCGGAAAAAGCCGAAATCGCCGAATGGTTCAAACTTTATCTGCAATCGCCGGAAATTTTTGAAAACTGGATAAAACTGCGGCAAAATTCAAAGGATTTTAAGGAAAGATTCAATACGGAAAACTCAAATTAAATGAGAAGATTTTACGCTCCAAGAGAAACATTCGATGACCGCAGAATTGTTTTAGATTCAATTCAATCAAAGCATTTGCGTAATGTTCTGCGTTTGCAAGTCGGCGACGAAGTTACGGTTTTTAACGGAGAAGGAAATGAATTTTTGTGTCTTGTGCAGGAATTTTCACCCGACAAAAAAACCGCATTTTTGCAAATTATCGAAGAAACAAAACCCGCTATGCCCGAATCGGATTTGGATTTAACATTGGCAGTTTCGATTTTAAAAAACGATAAATTCGATTTCGTGATTCAAAAGGCAGTCGAACTCGGTGTTGTAAAATTTATTCCGGTAATTACAAAAAGAAGCGAAATAAAATTGCGAAATGCGGAGAAAAAAACGGAGCGTTGGCGGAAAATAATTATCGAAGCCTCGAAACAGACGGGACGTGCGAAATTAATGGAAATCACCGAACCGTTTGAATTTGAAGAATTTATCGAAGATGCTTCCGAAACAAAGATTTTGTTTTCCGAAAGAAATGGCGAAAGTTTTTCAAGCATTAAGTCTGCCGAAAAAATAACTGCCGCGATCGGACCGAAAGGCGGTTGGGAAGATTCGGAACTCGAATCGGCGGCACAAAATGATTTTCAGATAATCACATTCGGCGGCAGAATTCTGCGGGTGGAAACCGCCGTTATTTCCATCACGGCAGTTTTACAGCATCGTTTCGGTGATTTTGTTTAAAAGCTGTTTGGAGATTCAAGAATTAAAAATTTTTACCAAAGAATAGAACGCGGATTACGCAGATTTAGCGGATTACCGCAGATATTTTATTAGATATTATTGTAAATAAGAATTAGCCCGCGAATAAACGCGAAAATACGCGAAAAAAGAAATTCATAAAATCTTTTGTCTTATTTTCGCGGTCTTTCGCGTTTATTCGCGGGAAAAATATTCTTATCATATTGAGCATTTTGTTATTTCCGATAATGTCTGTTAAATAAATCCGCGTAATCCGCGTTCTATTTCTTCAATTTTTTCTTCCTCTTGAGTTTTCTAACAGCTTAAAAATCGTTTTTCCGAATGTAAGCATCGCCGCGTGGTTTCATTTCGGCGTTTTCGCCAACCGAATAAATTGCCGACGTTAGCAAATCTCCCGTATCAATCAGGAAATTTATCGTTCCTTTGGCTTTTACATCGGGATCGTCAAATTGTATGACCATATAATTTTTCTTCTTTTTAATAAAACTTCCGCCGAGTCCCGCTCCCGGAAACGGAATTGCTCCGATGACTCTGCCCGCTCCCGACTGAACCTTTTTCTGGCTCGGATAAATGACGATCATTGACTGATACGGAATCGAGAATTTTTCCTTGCCGTCTTCGCCGTAAAAAACGAGTCGTTCATTGATCGTGTCGAATTTCAGAGTGCCGTCCTGAGATTTGCTGAATCCGTATAAACCGCCCTTGTATTCGACTTCGATGGATTGCAGCATTTTTCGCTGTTCGGGTTGTTTTATCTCGACTTGGTTTGACCTTTCGTTTTCCTGATTGCTCTCAGCCGGACGGATTTGAGCAAACAAACTTGCCGTTGAGATAAATAAACTGATAACCAGCAAAATAAATAACTTTTTCATATTTTCACCTTTTCACTTTTCTAACTTTTTCACGTTTTCGCTTTACCTTTTATAGACGCATTCCGCCGATGGTTCGTTGCCAAGCGAGCGTCTGTTTCAGCACACCGAGCCGGTTTTTGTCTTCATCGGAACAGTCCAGAGATAATTTTCCGATGATTTCTTCAAGCAGCGGAACGGCAAAAAGTCCGGCGTGAGCGACGACTTGCGAATAATAATGAATTTGCAGACAATCGCTTTCGTCCGTGTGGAAATGTTTCACGGTTTCGCCGTCAATCTTAAAAACTTCCTGTCCCGCCGGAACAACCGTGTGCGGCACGCCCTGCAGAATTTTGCCGTTTCGGTCTTTTGAGCCGAGCAGTAAAATACCGATCAAAACTCCCTGTTCATTAAGATAATCCGGGCTGAAACTTCCGAGTTCGGGTTTCGGCGAAAGCCGCGGACCGAAGTTTGCATATTCGGGATTTATCAAGATCGAATTGTAGATCACGCCGATGATTTCCGTATCATCCTCCAGCGGCAGCCGGACAAAATTCGCAAACCCGAAATCTTCGGACGCAGGCGGATTCGCCGCATCGAGCGAATCAATCACACGCCCGACATAATCTATATGAGAATTCGATTTTACGATCTTTGCAATTTTCATTTTTTTAGCCACAGAGAACACCGAGTTAAAGAGAGATTCTTTTTATTCCGTCAACTAATCTTTTTTCTCCGAAATTTATTAATAATGCACGTTTTAGGTTTGTTGCTTTCAAATAAGAAAGCGTTTGTGCCATTGCATATTCAGGAACTTTGATCAGAGATTTGAGTTCGATGATTACTTCATTCTCAATAAGCAAATCAATTTTTTGCCCCTTGATAATTTTACCTTTATAAACAACATCAATCTCGACTTGTCTTTTATATTCGATATTTCTCAATTCAAATTCGTAACACAAAGCCTCTTCATAAATCGATTCTAATAAACCTCTTCCCAATTGTTTATGAACTTCAATCGCCGCCCCAATTATCTTCTGTGTCAAAAAATCCGCCATTTAAAAAACTCTCTTTTCTTCCTCAGTGTCCTCTGTGGCTAATCAAACCCGCCCCGCAAGTTCGGGAATAATATACAGAAGCCACCAGAAAAAGATCTGGATTCCGAGAACGGGGAAACTCAGTCCCATACTTATCAGAGATAATTGTTTGCCGCCGGATTTCGGATGTCTGAGCGATACGCCGAAACCGTATGTGCCAATAGCAAAGGTTGCGGGAATAAACAAAACTCCCAAAAAAGGCACCATCGAATAAACAAAGCTCGCCCAAGCCATTTCCGAAACGGGATTTCTGTTAATTGCAAATAAATCCGTAATTTCTTCTTCCGTTTCCGCATTTTCAACGAGAAATGATTTCCCTTGCAAACGATAAGAAGAACGCAAAGTGTCGAGCGGCTGGTAATCCTCGCTCAAAATTTTCCCGCAAACCAAACAATATTTCGCCGTTTCCCGCTCGACCGGAGTTCCGCACGCCACGCAAATAGTTTCGACTCGGCGACGCGGCGACACGGCGACGCGGCGACGTTTTTCATCATCTCCCCGTTTCCTGTTCTCCTTATCTCTTTGTCTTCTTGTCATCTTCGTCTTCCTTTGCTCGCACCTTTTCGTGAAACGCTGAAGTTTAGTTTTTCACGAGTGGCGAACTCTTGTAAAGCACCGAGAAAAATCTGTCGGTCTTGCGTGCTGATAACGGCGGTTACATCGGCGGTTTCGAGAATGTATGGATAACCCAGACCGACGACACATTCGGCTCGGACGACATCGGTGATCTCGTTAAATAATCCTTCCTCAAAAACCCACGTCGGAATATCAATCCGGGCGGGATTTGAATCCGCCGTTGTTTGTAAGTAAGAAAAACCGGCGATGGATTTTCCTGTTTGTTCATCAATAAATGCGTCCAAACCTTTGCGTTTTGAATAGCAGAAACAAGTTCTGTCGCCCCATTTTTGCAGGATTCGTCGGTCTTTTGAAGTGTTCGCGGAAAGAATAGTTGCATCATAAAGCGTCTGTTTCTTTGAAGTCCGGCGGTTGCGGAATGAATCGGATAAGTTAATTAAATCCTTTGAAAAACTGCGGTCAACGTAGCCGACAATCGGAACTTTGGTCGAACGCGAATAATTTATAAGTTCGATCAATTTACCGCCCATCGCCTTTTCAACATCCGTTCCCGGAAGTGCCGTCTGCAGCAGAAGCGTCCCGTCATAAAACGCCACGGGCATCTTTTCGCCCCGCTCCTTCCAGCCCTTGTGTTTTTCCAAGAATTTAATCGCCCGTTCGATCTCCGCATCAAAACGCATCTGCCCGACGAGATTTTCGGGTTTCAAGGGTTCTTCCTGATTCTCGAGCAATTTCTGCGGTGAAATTATTGTAAACTCCGCATTTTTCTCGTAAGTTTTTTCTGCCGAATGCGGATTTTCAAACCAACCGATCTGAATCGCCCCGACGGGCAAGGAAGTTTCCTTTTCCGCATAAAGCTGACTTCCGTCCACCGCAAATGTCGTCCGATCTTCTAAAATTTCCCCCGCCCAATTTCTCGCTTCCTCGTGATTCGTCCAACTCGTTCCGAATTCAACCGAAAATGAATCCCGCAAATCCAGTTCATTTGATGGAATTGCCCCGATATTTTCCGAATTCTCGATTTTCAACTCAACTTCCAGACTCGACAAACGGGAAATTTCCCGCAAAGTTTCTAAATATTCGTCCAGATCAATCTCTTGCGTTTCGGCAAATTTTACGAAATCGCTTTTCTGTTTCTGAAGTTGGTCTTTTAATAATTCGAGATAGAGCATTGTTAAATTTTTAAATGTGGAATACTGAAAAAAAGTCTGTATTTTAGCTTTGCAAAATATCATTTTACTCTTAAAAACCTTTATTTTGAAATGAAATTCCAAGTTTGTTCAAGCGAAAACTTTTTGCAGGTAAACTTCAATTAAATTAGAAACTGTTAAATAAAAATTAAAAAATCACATTATTTCCTTGCTGAATGAATGTTCATTCAGTTATAATATCGCAAGTAAATATCAATAGCAGATGAGGATTTAAATAAAAAATATGGATGCACAAATGGAAAAAGAAAAAGATTATATAAAAGGCGGAGCGTTTCTTATCGAAGACCGCGAGGCGGACGAGATTTTTACGCCGGAGGATTTTACCGAAGAACATAGAATGATCGGTGAAACTACCAGAGAGTTTGTTAACAATGAAGTTCACCCGAATCTTGAGGCGATGGAAAATCATAATTGGGATGTTGCCAGAGATTTGGTTGATAAAATGGGTGATCTCGGACTTTTGGGAGCGAATATTCCCGAAGAATACGGCGGTTTGGAATTAGACCAAGTTTCAGGCGTGGTCGTTGCGGAGAACATCGGACGCGGCGGCGGTTTCGGGACGACTTACGGGGCTCAATCTTCTATCGGACTTTTGCCGATACTTTATTTCGGTTCGGAGGAGTTAAAGAAAAAATACATTCCGTCAATTGTTTCGGGCGAAAAGGTTTCGGCTTATTGCTTGTCGGAAGCAAGTTCGGGTTCGGACGCTCTCGGTGCAAAAACGACTGCGAAATTGTCGGAAGACGGAACGCATTACACTTTGAACGGCGAGAAAATGTGGATTTCCAACGGCGGTTTTGCAGATTTTTACATAGTCTTTGCAAAGGTTGACGGCGAAAAGAAAAAATTCTCGGCGTTTATGGTTGAACGCAGCGAAAATTGCCGTCCGGGTGCGGAAGAACATAAAATGGGAATCCGGTCATCTTCAACGACACCGCTTATTTTGTCGGATGCAAAAGTTCCGGTTGAAAACTTGATCGGCGAAGTCGGCGACGGTGCAAAAATCGCTTTTAATATCTTAAATGTCGGACGTTTCAAACTCGGTGCATCCGCAACGGGCGGATCAAAATTGGCGATTCACAATGCGATTCAATACGCGAATGAACGCGAACAGTTCAACGTGCCGATTTCGAGTTTTGGTGCGATGAAACACAAACTCGCGGAAATGGCGATAAAAATCTGGGTTGCCGAAGCGATCACATACCGCACGGTCGGAATGATTGACACGATGATCGGCGATGGCACGGACAATGCAAATAAACTTCGTTCAATCGAAGAATACGCGGTTGAATCTTCGATCAACAAAGTTTTCTGCTCGGAAGTTCTTGATTATGTTGTTGACGAAATGGTTCAAATCTACGGCGGTGCGGGATATTCGGCGGATTATCCGGCGGAAAAAGCATATCGTGATGCACGAATTAACCGCATTTTTGAAGGCACAAACGAGATCAACCGAATGCTGATTCCCGGAATGCTTCTAAAACGTGCGATGAAAGGCGAAATAAATTTGCTCGGTGCGGCAAAGGCTTTGCAAGATGAAATTTTGAATCCGCAAATGTCGTTTGACGAAGATACGGAAACGCTCGCCACCGAATTAAAACTTGCCCGCAACGCGAAAAAAGTCGCATTGATGGTTTTGGGAAGTGCGGCTCAAAAATATATGGCTGAGATCAAAGATCAACAGGAAGTTTTGATGGGTTGTGCGGACATAATTATGGAAGCCTATGCGATGGAAACCGCCGTTCTGCGTGCGAAAAAAGTTGCGAAGAAAAACGGCGTAGATTCCGCTTCAAAATACATAGACGCGGCGGGAGTTTTCTGTAACGACGCGATTCAAAGAGTCGAAGCCACCGCAAAAAACACACTCGCAGGTTTTGCCGAAGGCGACGATCTGCGAATGATGCTTGCAGCTTTGAAGCGTTTTACAAAAAACAATTCACCGATAAATACAATCGCCGCCCGTCAGCGAATTGCCGATACTTTAATTAGTGCGAATACTTATAATTTCTAATTTTTTGAAATAAATTTAACAAGATGGACAAGATGGACAGGAATTTTTGGTTCTCGTCTATCTTTTTTGTTGTTTTTTCTTATCTTTTTCTAATTTTTTTTCGCGTAGTTTCGCGTTTATTCGCAGGTAGAATTTTTTTATGGCATAATAACTTCTATGAAAATCGAAAAAGAAATATTCAAACCAATGAAGAATTTTCCGCGAGAGATCGGTTTTTATTTGATCGGGATGGCGGAAGTCCGGGAGCAGCTGGATGATGCTGTTAGGGATTTGTCTGATGAAAAAATTTCGGAAAAGTTTTTGCCGGATGTTCATTCTATTGGGCAACTTATCTTGCACAATCCCCACAAAATTTCTGACACCCTCCATTTCCACAACTTTTGACACGAACTCTCATTACTTGTCTGCTACCATAGACCCATATTATTTTATTATAAATTAATGAGTAACTTCACAAAACCTTTTTATATGCCTGAACTTGATATCTTAAGGTTTTTCGCATTCTTTGCTGTCTTTATTCATCATGTTTTACCCCAAAACTCAGATCTTTATCAAGGTCCTCTGGCAAAAATTTCTTTATGGATTGGAGGAGCAGTTAGATCAGGTGGATTTGGGGTAGATTTGTTTTTTGCACTTAGTTCTTTTTTAATTTCCGAGCTTTTGATTCGCGAATATGAGAAAACAAATAAAATAGATGTTATAGCATTTTACAAGCGACGTGCTTTGCGTATCTTACCACTATATTACACATTCGTCTTTATGTCGCTATTTTTATTTCCTCGACTATTTGAAAACGAATCATTAAACTATCCTTATAACATTGGCTTCTTAACAATATTTGCAAACTGGACATGTGCCTTTTGGGGTTATCCTACATCAGTTGCCGCTCCTTTGTGGAGTATCTCTATTGAGGAACAATTCTACCTAGTATTCCCTTTTATGGTAATGTTTTTTGGTATAAAACATTTAAAGGTTTTAGCTTTTAGTTTTATTGGTATTGCAACAATCACTAGATTTGTAATGTTGTTTTTTGAAACACCTCCCACAGGAGTTTGGTGTAATACTTTTGCACGCCTTGATCCTATTGCCGGCGGCATATTGTTGACTGTCTTACTTAGAAATAAGAAGTTAAGACCAATTGAAAACAGAGGAAAACAAATATTTCTATGCTTATTTAGTATAATAGTATGTATTTTAGCGGCAACATATTTGAATATTATTGGACCCAGCTCAATACTGCTTTACCCAATTGTTGCTTTAGCTAGTGTTCTAATAATATTGTCGGTAATTAGTCCTGAAAACAAAAATCTTAAAAAATATTCTAAATTAATATATTTGGGAAAAATTTCATACGGATTATACGTGTTTCATATTTTAGGAATAAGATTATCAATATTATTACTTGATAATCTTATCCCATCGCTGAAAGATTATTTAATAGTTCATTTAATAGTTCATTTTCTAGTTGCTTTACTTCTTACTATAATCATGGCAATCGTTTCGTATAATGTTCTAGAAAAACCATTTCTAATGTTAAAAAAGAGATTTACATACGTTAAATCACGTCCAGCTTAATTTATTTAAATTTAATATGTTGATAACTTAATAATACAAAACAATATAATTAAAAATATGCCAAATTCACAGATGACCAAAAATAAAATTAACATATCAAATATTTTTACGGACAATTTGCCCGGTGATGAAGAGAAGCGGAATTTTACGCGGCAGGTTTATGAGGCGGCTTATTCGGAAGTTTTGCCAAAGAAGCCTGAAAATCCTGAGATGGTTCATTTTATTAAATCGCTGGCGGATGAGTTGAATTTAGAAAATGTTGACTCGGAAAAACTTTTGTCTTTATTAAGCGGGCGGGAGAATTTTGAAGGTTTTACGCCGTATGCGATGTGTTACGGCGGACATCAGTTCGGGAATTGGGCGGGGCAATTGGGCGATGGACGGGCGATAAATATTGCTGAGGTTGAAGATAAACGAGGCGTTGTGCAGACTTTGCAATTGAAAGGTGCGGGGGAAACGCCTTATTCGCGGAACGCTGATGGATTGGCGGTTTTGCGGTCTTCGATACGTGAATATTTGTGCAGCGAAGCGATGTTTCATCTCGGCGTGCCGACGACTCGTGCGTTGTCTTTGGCGTTGACGGGCGATTTGGTCAGACGTGATGTGATGTATGACGGGAATCCCGAAATGGAAAAAGGTGCGATTGTTTGCCGCGTTTCGCCTTCGTTTTTGCGGTTTGGGAATTTTCAGATTTTTTCGTCGAGAGATGATATTGAAAATTTAAAGATTTTGACGGATTTTACGATTAAGAATTATTTTCCGCATTTGGGTGAACCGTCGAAGGAAACTTATTTTGAATTTTTGAAAGAAGTTACGGAAAGCACTCTGGACTTGATGCTTCATTGGGAGCGAGTCGGATTTGTTCACGGCGTGATGAATACGGATAATTTGTCAATTCTGGGTTTGACGATTGATTACGGTCCTTACGGTTGGCTCGAACCTTACGATCCGATGTGGACTCCGAACACGACCGACCGACAATTTAAACGTTACAGATTCGGCAATCAAGCGATGATCGCTTTGTGGAATTTGGTGCAATTGGCGAACGCACTTTATCCTTTGATCGAAGATGCTGAGGTATTGGAAACAATGCTGAAAAAATATCAACCCGAATATGAACGTCGGCATACAGAACAAACGGCGACGAAACTTGGGATTGAAGGAAAGGATGAAACGCTTGAAAAGTTCGTTTTTGACTTTGAAGAAGTTATGTATAAAAGCGAAATGGATATGACACTTTTTTATCGTAATTTAAATAAATTCGATGCCGAAAAGCCGTTGGAGTTTTTGAGTTTATTAAAAGAGATGAGCTATTCCGAAAACTTCAAAAAGTTTGAAAGCGAATGGTCGGATTGGTTGGAAAAATACGCAAAACAGATAAAATCCGAAAACAAAGATTCAGCCGAACGAATCAGCGAAATGAACAAAGTAAATCCAAAATATGTCTTGCGAAATTATATGGCACAACTGGCGATTGATAAGGCGGACGAAGGCGATTACAGCTTGGTAGATGAACTTTATGAGCTTCTAAAACAGCCTTATGCGGAACAACCGGAAATGGAAAAATGGTTTGCCAAACGTCCCGATTGGGCGAAAAACCGAGTCGGTTGTTCGATGCTGTCTTGCAGTTCGTAAATGTAAATTAGATTTTAAATCAATCAGAGCATAAGAAATTATGCCCGCTAAATACGCGGAAGAACGCGAAACAAAGAAATAAAGAAAATAAAGCAAAAATGCTGGAAACTCAGAAAGGATAAAAAAATTGTTTTTTAAGGATTAAATAGAGCAATTTTTAAGTCTTCCAGCATTATAAATGCTTTCAGGTAAAAAATTTTAGTCGTGTCCTAATTTGTGTTACTTGTTCTTCTTTGCGAACTTGGCGACTTGGCGGGAATCAATTCTTCTCCCGCAAAGACGCAAAGCACGCAAAGTAAGAAGTTCACTTTTTTAAACAGCAGCAAACTGTCAGGACACTACCAAAAATTTTAGTTTATTTGTTATTTCAAATTTCAAATTTCAAATTCGAGAAACACTACTTAATTTAAAAATCGCTCTATTAAATTTATCTTCTCCTTTTGTTAGCGTCTTTTCGCGTCTTTCGCGGGAAAATAATTACAATGTTATAAAGTTTTTTGGAGCAAATGAGTAATGGGAAAATGGACGGAAGAAAATATACTGAATCAAGAAGGGAAAGTTGCGATTGTAACGGGTTCAAATACGGGAATCGGTTTCGATACGGCGAGGATGCTGGCGGAAAAAATGACTGGTATTGAGTATAAATTCTAAACGGAGTTTACAAATTTGAGCATTGCTTTGTAAGAATCTGCGGCGAAACTTTTTTGCAAATATGTTACATACGGAAAAGCGATCTTCGCCAGCGGATTATACGATTTGGCGAAGGCGTAAATCTCGTAGAAAACCTCGTCCGTTTTACGATTCCATTCTATCTGAAATTGTTCTTCGCCCGTTTCCGAATGAGCGGGAAGCGTGCCGAAGGCAAAGCCGAACTTTTGAAAATCAACGCTTTTTTCGTCAATCAAATAAATGATCCGGCACGGATTCAGCGACCAAAAGCCGAGATGATTTATCATCGTAACGACAATTTCGCCTTCTTTGATCGGCACATTTTCAGGCAAAACCCGCGTCCAATCGAGAGCATACATCTGCCACGAATTGATCGCTTCGATTCCTTTATTAAAAACCGTTTCGCCGCTTCCCAAACTTTCGCGTAGCTGATTTACCG
The DNA here is from genome assembly GCA_041744535.1 of Pyrinomonadaceae bacterium. Lineage (GTDB taxonomy): Bacteria > Acidobacteriota > Blastocatellia > Pyrinomonadales > Pyrinomonadaceae > Aridibacter. The sequence goes on along the minus strand of JBGTKR010000067.1, from coordinate 9,045 downwards.
GAAAATCTTTCGGTGGATTACGATCTTTTGTCGCACTGATATTTTCGTATGAAAACGGCAATGCGGATTGCGTTTTAATCAAATCATTAATTTCCTTTGCGGTTGGTTTCGACAGATAAAACATAAACTGATTATCACACATCGGCTGTTTCTAATCTGCTGTTAGTCAGTCGCTTCGATCTCTTCTTCCAGAAGCTGACGCTGATAAAGTTCGGCGTATTCGCCGTTTAATTCTAAAAGTTCTGCGTGCGTGCCGCGTTCGATGATCTCGCCGTTTTGCAGAACGCAGATCAGATCAGCATCTTTGATGGTTGAAATTCGATGCGAAACAATAAGTGTTGTTCTTTCGGTTCGCACTTCACGTAAACCCTGCAAAATCTTTTCTTCCGTCAAAGTATCCACCGCCGAAAGCGAATCGTCCAGGATCAAAATCCGCGGATCACGCATCACGGCACGGGCGATTGCGGTGCGTTGTTTCTGTCCGCCCGAAAGCGTAATTCCGCGCTCACCGACAAGTTGTTGATAACCGTTTGGAAAACCGCGAATATCGTCGGTCATTCCGGCAACGGCGGCAGCTTTTTCCACAGATAGTCGAGAGTCGAGAGTCGAGAGTCGAGAGTTGGAAACTGAAAGTGCGGATTTTTTGTCATTAGAATTTTCTTTAACGTCTCCACTCTCCACTTTCCACTCTCCACTCTCCACTCTTTTCTCCACTCCGAAAAGAATGTTTTTTTCCAAAGTGTTGCTGAATAAAAATGTTTCCTGTTGAACGAAGCCGATTGATTTACGGAGTTGTTCGAGCGGGAATTTGCGGACGGGAATTCCGTCAATAAAAACCGAATCGTCGGGTGCTTCCATCAGACGCGGAATTAAACTGACGAGCGTGGATTTTCCGCTTCCGGTTTTGCCGACCAAAGCGACGGTTTGTCCTTGTTCGATGATTAGATTTATGTCCTTTAGAACGGGCGTTCCGTTATAAGCAAAATCCAAATTGCGGAATTCGATTCTACCCTTTATTTTCGGTTGTTTGCGGGCATCCGCATCGTCTTTGATTGTCGGTTCAGTTTCCAAGACAGCGTTAAATCTTTTCAGACTCGCCGTGCCGCGTTGATAAAGATTGACGACATAGCCGAGTGCGATCAGATACCAGATCATTCGCTGTAAATACAAAATAAACGAAGTAAACTCGCCCGCTGTGATCTCTCCGCGAACCGCCATCGGAACGCCGACGGCGACGATTATGACAAAACTCAAACCGATAAAAAAGAAAAGAAGCGGACGCATCGCCGCCGCAAATTTTACGAGCGAAATGTTCTTGTTTGCATATTCGATATTTAATTTTTCAAATTCTTCGATCTCCGATTCTTCCTGTGCATACGCCCGTATAACTCTCGCACCCGTTAAATTTTCCTGTGAACGAGCCGTAATGCCGGAGAAAAATTCCTGAATTTTCTCAAAGCGTATGTGAATTTGCTGACCTAAAAATTTAACGGTCAATGAAACAAGCGGAAGCGGAATCAGCAGAAAAAGCGTGAGTTTTACAGAAATTCCGAACATTATCGGCAAAACTACGGCGAGTGCAAAAACGGCTTGAAACGAATAAAGGATCATCGGACCGACCATCTGCCGCACCGCTCCGAGGTCGTTTGTCGCCCGTGCCATCAGGTCGCCGACCCGCGTATTTTGAAAGTATTCGAGCGGCTGATAAATCAGAGCATTATAAAAATCCCGCCGCATATCAAACTCGATATGACGCGAAGCATCTATCAAAAGCCGTCGTTGCCAATAAAGAAAAAACGAACCCAATAAGCTCACGCCTAAAATTACGAGCGGATAATAAATAATATTTTCCTGTGTAACATTTTGGCTCAGTTCGTCAATCGCCTGCCCGATCAAATACGGCACGAGCAGATTGAAAATCATCCCGAACAATATGCACAAAATGCCGAAAGCCATCCGCAATTTGTATGGTTTGAAATATCTTAAGAATTTTTTCAGTTCTTCCATTTCTTAGAGTGGAGAGTGGAGAGTGGAGAGTGGAGAGAAAGATTTGTACTCTTTACTCTCCATTCTCCACTCTTTACTAAACTTTCGTATAGGTCGTAAGTGCCGTGGCGACTAATTTTCCTTCGTCATTCTTGGCTTCCGCCGTTAAAGTCATAAAGCGTTTGCCGTTTTTGATAACTTTCGCCGTGCAGGTTACAGTTCCTTTCGTAACGGGACGCAGATAACTTATCGTCAGATCAATCGTCGCCGCTTTTTCGCCTTTGTCCAAAACGCTTGCGGTTGCATATCCGGTTGCCGTATCAATCAAAGAAGCCGTCGCTCCGCCGTGCATCAATCCGTGAATCTGCTCCAAATCCTTTCGCATTTTCAGCTTCAAAGTCGCTTCGCCGTATTCCAGTTCAACTAATTCCATCCCGATCAAATTTACATACGGATTCCGCTCAAAGGCTTTTAAAGCACGTTCTTTTTGTGATTTGTTAATCATATAATTCCAATCTACTTCGCATCAATCCGCCGATAATTTTTCGGCAATTCAAACAATTTATCATCCGCCTGCGGTTTGAAGTTTTTAATTTCGATCTGATAAGTTAAAGTTTTTTTATCACCCGCAACGCTGTAAAATTCTTGTTTTACGGGAAGCTTTATTTTCTCATCAACAAATATTATAATCTCGGAATTTTTCGCGTCTTCAAATTTTACGCGGTATTTTGTCAGATTTTCCTGCGTTCCCAACTTTTCAAATCCCGCCGACGCTTTTTCGTTCAATAGCTTTGAAGTCAGATTTTTGATCAGAGAATCATCCGAAAATGCGTCGGAATTTTTACCGGAAATTTCCCGATAATTTTTTAACTCATTATTTATTAAAAAAATCTCATTTTCGTCCCTTCGCAGGATCGAACGCTCGTTTTCGCTTCCGGCATAAAATTTCTGCAAAGATTTCTCGCCGCTTTTTGCAATAAAATAGTTCTGTTCTGTTTTGCCGCCGTCCGTAAAACCCGACACGACGATTTCAGCTTGGAAATTTTCGGGTTCTTTGGTCGAAAACGGAATATCGGTCAAAACTTCGGCGATTAACTCGGAATCCTTCAAAGAGTTGGAATTATCGGCAGTTTGCCAAAAACTGCAAGCCGAAAAATTTGCCAGCAAAAAGATCGGCAAACACGCAAATTTCAGAGATTTTAAAGCCAATAAACGCAAACCGGAATTTTAACATATTGAAATCAAATATTCTCATTCCGGCAAAACTAAAGATTGATTATGAAGTTTATCCGTTCTAAAATCGAATTATAATGAGTAGATGGTTGAATCATTTTTGCGGAAAAACAGTAGGATAAAAACCAACAGCTAATTGAGGGGTCGCGGAGTTTTTCAAGGCGGAAACCCGACAGTTATGGAGGGTGCTTTTTGGATATTGCCGGTTAATTCCCGAACGCACCCTCATTGACATTCGGGTTTCTGCCCAAAACTCCGCGACCCCTCAGCTAATTATAAATTATAAATTATGAACTATTAATTATCTTGGAAAAAATTAAACAAAGTGTATTATCCTGAATAGTTTATAGTTAATAGTTCACAGTTTATAGTTTATGAAAATGAGTCGGGAAAATAATACTTACGACAAACTTGCCGCCTTGCTAAATTCTCATAATGAATGGCTGCTTGTTCGTCATTCGGGCGAAACTTTTTACCTCAGAAGAAACGAAATCGAAATCGAACAAGCTAAAAACAAGACACTTTTCAGCTTTTTGGATGAAAAAGGTTTTCAAACGTGGCGAATTATTAAAGCGGAAATTAAAGATGAAAAGATCGCTCTTGATTTAACCAAAAATTTCGGCAAAGAAAAAACTTTTATTGAACTTATTCCGCGTGCAAAAGCCGAAATGTTAGGTGAAGCGGTTGAACTTGCACGGCTTGAAAAAGCCAACAAGATCGCTCGATTAATTGTTTCGGGAATTGAAAATACAAAGCTTGTTCGTGTCGAGTTAAATAAGGAAAACGGGCGTTTTGCACAGATCATTTTGGAAAATAAATTGGGAAAACAAACGGCGGTTTTGTCCGATGTTTCCGATTCGCTGACTCCCGAAATTCTGCTCGTTTCGGCGATTCTTTGGTTGGCAAAATTGCAAAGACGCAAGAAAAATCCGATTGAAGAGATTTGGATTTTGAGTGAAAAATCAAAGGCAAAAACTTTGCAAAAACTTCACGCTTGTTTGCGGAATAATTGGAAAAACCGTGTAAAAATAAAGGAAATTTCCCGCAAAGGAGCAAAGGAGCAAAGGGAAGAAAAAGTTATTGGTCATAAAACTTTGCAGATTAGTAATTTGTGGCGTTATAAGCCGACGAAACTTCAGTTTGCGGAAGATTTGGAATTGAGCAAGATGTCGCGGGAAATTATTAAACTTGCTCCCGAAAAAATTGATTATTTGTTTTCCAAAAATGGTGAAACTCTGCGTTATTCGGGGCTGCCTTTTGTTAGGGTTCGCAAGGTTTTTGACGAGGAAAAAACTTGGTTCGGGATTGATATTAAAAGACGAATCCTGAACGAAAATTCTTATGAAGATTTTTACGAACTGTTTGAAAATATCAAAAAATACCGCCGTTTTGATTCGGAAAATAAACAGCACGCTTTTTACGAAACCGCTACGGAAGCGTGGCTTGAAAGTATTTTGCGTGAGAATGTAAAATTACTCGATGCGAATTTAATATTGTCGCCGATCTACAACCAATTTCGTACTTCGAGAGATAAGATTGATCTGCTGGCGTTGAGAAAAGACGGGCGTTTGGTGATTATCGAACTCAAAGTTTCGCCTGACCGCGAAATGATTTTTCAAGCCGTTGATTATTGGCGAAAGATCGAATTGCAGCGGCGAAAGGGAATTTTGAATAAAGCGGAAATTTTTGGCGAATTAGAAATTTCCGACAAACCGACCATCGTTTACTTGGTCGCACCGACTTTAAGTTTTCATCGGGATTTTAATTTTTTAGCGAAAACGATTTCGGAAGAGATCGAGATTTTTCGGTTCGACCTGGTTGAGAACTGGCGGCGGAATTTGAAGGTTTTGGGACGGAAAAGAACATAACACGAATTACGAATTACGAATTACGAATTACGAATTACGAATTTATACCCAACCCCGCGAACGGTTTGTAGAATTTGCGGTTTGGTCGGGTTTTCTTCCAAATATCTTCGCAGACGGACAATAAAATTATCAATCGCCCGCGTGTCGGTTTCTTCGTGCAGATCCCAGACTTCTTCTAAAATCTCTTTGCGTGAAACGGCTTTTCCTGCATTTTCAATCAAATGCCGCAGGAGTTTTGCTTCCATTAATGTTAATTGAATCGTTTCGCTGTCGGTTTTTAATTCGAGATTTGTAAAATCAATTGTTTTATCATTGATCTTGAAAACATCCTTTTCTATCGGTGAATTTGCTTTTCCGTTACCGTTTGACCACTCTTGACGGCGTAGAAGACTTTTCAAACGGGCGAGAAAAATATTTAATTCAAAAGGTTTTTGCAGATAATCGTCCGTTCCCGATTCAAAACCTTTTAAGACATCTTCGGGTTTGCCGAGAGCCGTGAGCATTAAGATCGGCGTGAAATTTTCGGCTTCACGCATAGTTTTGGCAACCGTAAAACCATTGGTTTTCGGAAGCATTACGTCAAGCACAATTGCATCAAAATCATTTTCCGCAATCATTTCCAGAGCCTTTTCGCCGTCGTCGGCAACTTCAACCTCGAATTCTTCCATTTCAAGATTAAACCGCAGACCTTCCGCCAAATGTTTTTCGTCTTCAACTACTAAAATTTTCATCTTTTTATAATTTTATTTTTCGGCAGACGAATAATAAATATTGTCCCTTTTCCTTCGCCGCCGCTTTTTGCACGGATACTGCCGCCGTGTTTTTTTATGACCGATTCGACAATGAAAAGCCCTAAACCCGTGCCTTTTTTTCTCTGCGTCAGATCATTTGAAACCCTGTAAAAGCGTTTAAAAACTTTCTTTAATTCGCTTTCGCTTAAACCGATGCCAGAATCTCTGATGCCGATCTGAACCTGTTTGTCCGATACATTTGTCAAACGCACGGAAATCTTTATTTCATCGGTGGAATATTTTACGGCGTTGTCCAGAAGATTGTTAAAAGCGGTTTGGAGTTCGGCGTAATCGCCTGAAATTTCACACGATTCGATTGTTTTGGAAAATTGAAATTTGCCGTCTTCGAGTTTATAACGGGTGCTGACGATCTTTATGCAGTCGGCGATTAATTCCTTTAAATCTATTATTGAAATATTTAATTTGCGGGATTTTTCTCTTATTTTCCCCGCCTGCAAAACGGTTTCGACGGTAGTCAAGAGTCTGTCGCTGTCGGCAAGCATCACATCGTAAAATTCCTGTTTTTTTTCTTCGGTAACTTCGCGTGCTTTAAGAGTTTCCAGATAAAGTTTGATCGAAGCAATCGGCGTTTTCAGTTCGTGCGTCATTGCGTTTAAGAATACGTTTTGCTGTTCGTTTCTCTTTATTTCGCGGATGAGAAAGATCAGATTCAAAATTAAACCCGTGATAATTAATGCGAAGAAAACAATGCCGAAAACCATCAAAACGATTTCCTGCAAATTCAGCAGAATCCAGCCGACATTTAATGCAATTGCAAAAGCTATCGAGCTAATCCCGAAAACCAGAAAAAATATAATTGATTTTCTACGACGCATTATTTTAATGGTAAACGGAAAACGGTAAGTGGTAAATGACAAAAAATCACTTACCACTTACCACTTACCACTTACCACTATTTTTAAGCCGCATTTTGCAGAGGTTTCGCGTTGTTTTTGGTTTCTTCCAAGTCGAGTGCGTAAACATCTTTAGCCAAGCCTAATTTTTCCAACAGCTGAATTTGAACCCAGTTCGCATCGAATTCATACCACATTAAACCGTGTCTGGCTGAACGCGGATAAGCGTGATGATTGTTGTGCCAGCCTTCGCCCCAGGCAAGGATTCCGATGAGTGCATTGTTGCGTGAATCGTCCTTTGTTTCAAAGCGTCTCGAACCCCAGATATGTGTGATCGAATTGACGAAAAATGTGATGTGCCAGCCCCAAACCACACGAAGAAATACGCCCCACAAGACCATTGACCAACCGCCGATTGCCAGTAATCCGATTCCGACGAACACATTTGTCAGCCAGAAATACTTGTCCAAAAACCGATGAACTTTATCATTAACCAGATCGGGCGAATAGCGTTTTTGAGTCTTTAGATCGTGAACTTGTGCAGTTCCCTTAAAAAGCCAGAGGATATGCGACCAAAGAAATCCGCCTTGTCGCGGTGAATGCGGGTCTTTTTCGGTTTCGGTAAATGCGTGGTGAATGCGGTGTGTCGTAACCCAACTGATCGGTCCCGCCTGCAAAGCAAGCGTGCCGCAAACGGTCATAAAATATTCGATCATTTTCGGAACTTTAAATCCGCGATGGGTTAAAAGTCTGTGGTATCCCAAACCGATCCCGACGCTGCCCGAAAGCCACCACAAAATGCCCGCCGCCGCCAGATTTTGCCAGCTAAATGTAAATAATGCCCAAATTGTCAATATGTGAAACACGACCATAAAAAATATCGTGTCTATATGAAAAATCGCTTTTCTGCCTTGTTTAATGCTTATTACATTACCCATTGAAATTAAAATACCTCTGTAAAAAAATTATTATAAATTAAACACAAGGGGAAAGCGTTTATTTGTGAATAGAATCTCTTAAATTAAGCCGCATTTTCGATGGCTTTTGCACTAGCTTTTATATTAGCTTTTTCGTCATCCAGATTGAGAGCAAAAACATCCGTTGCCATTCCGAGTTTTTCCATCAGGCGGATCTGAATCCAGTTAATATCAATCTCATACCAGACCAAACCGTGTTTTGCCGAACGCGGATAAGCGTGATGATTATTGTGCCAGCCTTCACCGAAACTTACGGCGGCGATCAAAGCATTGTTACGTGAATCGTCGCGTGTTTCAAAACGGCGTGTTCCCCAAAGATGTGTGGCGGAATTTACCAGCCAAGTCGAATGCCATCCCCAAACCGTTCGCAAAAACACCCCCCAAAAAAGCATTCCCCAACCGCCGATGGCAAGTAATCCGACTGCCAGAATAACCGTTGGCAGCCAAAAGTATTTGTCCAAAGCGACGAGAAAATTATCTTTGAGCAGATCGGGCGAATAGCGTTTGTGCGTTGCCATATCATTTTCTTGTGCTTCGCCTTTGAAAATCCAGCCGATGTGCGACCAGTAAGTTCCGTTACGCGGGCTGTGCGGATCGTTATCGGTTTCGGTAAAAGCGTGATGTTTGCGGTGCGTCGTAACCCACGCAAGCGGACCCGACTGCAATGCAATTGTTCCGAAAAATGCCAGCAAACGCTCAACCCAACGCGGCGATTTAAACCCGCGATGTGTCAAAAGTCTGTGATACCCTAAACCGATTCCCAAACTCCCCGCAATCCACCACAACACCAAAAAAACCGCCAGATTCTGCCAGCTAAATGTAAATATCGCCCCGATTGCCGCTATATGATAAACCGCTACGCTAATGATCGTTGACCATTGCGTTTTATCCGATTTTGCTTCCTTAAATTCTACTACGTTATCCATTAAATACCTCTTAAAAATTTATAATTACTGTAAATTAACGCGGGGGAAAATGTGCGTCAATTTCAATATTAACAGGTTTTAAGTGGTGTAATTGTAAGACTTTTGTAATCTTGTATAGTTGCTGTGATGTGTAGCAGATATAAACAATTATATTTCTTAGTCAAATGCCGTTGCTAAGGTTTGTTTCTACTCTGCTATACATCTCTTTACATCGCTTTAGAGTTTCCTAAACCGACACTTAAAGGACGCAGAAGATTAATAAAGTGGAATCATTACTGAGCGGCACGATACTTGCCGGACTTAAATTTTAAGAATTTTTCCCGCGAATAAACGCGAATTGACGCGAAATAAAGAATTCATAAAATCCTTTATCTTATTTTCGCGGTTTTTCGCGTTTATTCGCGGGCAAT
>JBGTKR010000066.1:0-6053 GCA_041744535.1 Pyrinomonadaceae bacterium | reverse complement strand
TTTAATTCTGATCGGTTCGGTTGCCTTGACAAAATCCCAAAGAATTTACGAAAACGCGATTCTCAAAACTCTGGGGGCTAAACGCGGAACGCTTGCTGCGATTTTATTTGCCGAATACGGAATTTTAGGGATTATGGCGGGAATTATCGGAGCGGGATTTGCAGCGGTTTTGTCTTTCGCCGTTTCAAAATATATTCTGGAGATCGAATGGGAATTTGATTTGAGTTTAATTATTTTTGGAGTTTTAATAACCGCCGCTCTGGTTATGACCGTCGGGGCATTTGCAAGTTTTGATGTCTTATTCAAAAAACCGCTTTCCACTTTGCGTTCTCAGTAGTCAAAAATAATAATTAGCCACAGAGAAGACACAGAGTTTTTTTTGAGGTTTTCAGATAAAGAATCTCCAAATAAATATTTTAAAGTTTTCTCTGTTCTTCTCAGTATTTCTCTGTGGCTAATTGTTCCAAATCATTAAACAAACATTTCGTGAGCATCCTTCTGCATCGGTTCAAACGGGTGATTTGTCAGCACGACACGCATATTTACTTGTCCGAGCAGGGTTTCGAGATACGCTCCGAAACGGTGCAGGATCGGCACGAGGTCTTTGTTTTCTTTGGTGATTAGAATTTCTTCGATGAATCTGTCAACCGTTTCCATATCTTTGTAAAAAAGAAAATAGAGGTTATCATCACGGAATTTCATTAATTTATCGTGTAATTTATTAATCAAATCTTCATCGGGATTTTGTTCGGTTTCTTTTACATATTGCAGTGCATCCCACATATTTTCACGCAAAAGAAGCGATTGTTCTTCCTTGGTTTGCAGATGCGGAAATAGATCCGTCGGTTCTATGTGCGGGTCAATAAGCTGTGCAAAATTAATGAGGGTTAGCTGAAGGCTGTCGTTCAGCAGTGAATAAGACGTTTCGATCTTAGCATAGATAAGCGGAGTCGGGCGGATTTCCGTTAAACCTTTTAATTCCTGATTATAAACTTTGCGAAGCTCAATCGAAGCCGTGTAAGCCGCACCGTCTAAAGAACTGAACAAATCGTTTTCTTCGCTATTGAAACGCAAAAGCCGATTATTGATGTAACTCATCATTTCCTGCATCTGTTTATTTATCTGTGCAAAAAGCAATAGTGTCGTTTTTAACGGTTCGTCATTTTCCAGCATTTTACCGACCACGCTTAACCACTTCAGAATTTTTGCAAAATGCGGCAAAACCATTTTCAAATCGGCAATCAACTCCGAAGATACTTCTTTGTTGTCTAATAAATCCAGTAAAGTTCTTGGTAAAAATCTTTCGCCTTGTTTTTCGGCGGATTTTATTAATTTTTCTACGGCATCAACGCTTTTTAAACGATCGGCTAAGGAATTGCTCCACGCACGCCATTCGTTAAAATTAAGCGGTGCGGCTCGCAAAAGTCCTTCACTTAAAAGAACGGATTCCTTCAAGGCATTGGTAAGTTCGTGTATTTCATCAGAGGATATATTCAGTTCACTACTTCCCGTTTCCACGTTATTTAATATCTCGATCTCATCCACATCGGAGTTTTGAGCATTTTCTTTCTTGATTGACTTTGCAAAATCGAGCGTTAATTTTGAACATAAAAGCAAAACTGAGTGTGTTACACTAAACTCTTTTGACCAATTTGAAACAGTCGGATTTTCTTCAACCAACGTGCTGCTGCGAAGATTAAGAAAACTTTCCAATCCCGACAGCCACAGCCCCAGATCAAATGTCAATTCATTTAAACGAGGAGAATTATCTGCCGATACATTTTTACTTTCAGCAAAATTTGTCTGCGGACTGTTGGTTGGATTTATAATTTCCTGTGTCGAGGTTTCGACGATATTCAAGGTAAGATTTCCTCTCTAAGAGTTTTGACGTAGTAGTTAAAAAAAAATTCAGGTATCGGGGAAAATATACCGCTTTTATATTTATAACATTTTATTTAATTGATTTTCAACAAGTTTAAACAATTTTTATGATACTTATAAAATTTATTTACATTTAAGATTTTAATTATCTATCTGAAAACTTATGCAAACACTACTGATTGCCACAAAAAACAAGGGGAAAATAAAAGAATTAAATCAACTTCTAAAACATCTGCAAATAAAATTAAAAAGTCTGGATGATTTTGAAAATATAAAAGAAGTTGCCGAAACGGGGAAAACTTTTGCTGAAAACGCAAAACTCAAGGCGGAATCCTATGCAGTTCAAACTGATTGCTGGGCTTTGGCAGATGATTCCGGCTTACAGGTCGAAGCACTAAATAATGCTCCGGGAATTTATTCGGCAAGATTTGCCGGAGAAAATTCCGACGATAAAAGAAATGTAAATAAGTTACTTGAAGAATTAGATAAAACCAATACTGACAACAGATATGCAAGATTTTTTTGCGTCATCGCAGTTTCAGACAAAACCGGCAAAACTCAATATATCGCAGAAGGAATTTGCAAGGGAACGATTGCCGAAAAACCCAAAGGCTCGAATGGTTTCGGTTATGATCCGGTGTTTATTCCCGATGGTTTTACAAATACATTGGGTGAACTTTCAGCCGAAACAAAACAAAAAATCAGCCATCGCTCGCAGGCGTTAAAAAAAATAATTGATTTTTTTAACGAAAATACGGCTTCCTAACTTGACCTGCTGCGTTTTCGCCTGTAAAATTCGGCTTTCTGATGATCTTTCTTAAATGAAACGATTATTGGAATCGGGGCGTAGCACAGCCCGGTAGTGTGCTCGGTTTGGGACCGAGAGGTCGCAAGTTCGAATCTTGCCGCCCCGATCAAACTATGTGGTAATTAGTTTGATTTCCCCTATAATTACGGTTTGCAATAAGCAAATAAGTAATGTTAAATAAAGACTTAAAATAAATTTCACAGAATATAACTTGGAGGTTACAACTAAATAATATGGCTGATAAAAAGCGTATGACACAAACAGAAATCGTCGGACACATGGCTGACAAAACAGGCTTGACAAAAGCTCAATCAAAAGAATTTTTCAATACTTTATCCGATCTTGCTACAAAAGAAGTTAAAAAGAACGGTGAATTTACAATTCCGGGATTCGGAAAATTGGTAAAAGCCAAGCGTAAAGCACGCGAAGGTCGCAACCCGGCAACGGGCGAACCAATCAAAATCCCTGCGAAAACAACCGTTAAATTCCGTATCGGAAAAGCTATGAAAGATGCAGTTGCGGCTGGTAAATAACTAAAACATTAACAATTTTGGACTGACCGATGAATTCTAATTCATCGGTCTTTTTTTTGTAACTTTTTTATTAACAAAGAGTTACACAGTCCTTAAAAAAAAATAGTGACAAATCTATTTAAATCTGATAAAATCATACTTATTAGAGTTAATGAATTGCTGATGCAAGGCTTTCCGGCATACTTTTAAAAACAGTTTTAATTATATGATTTAGCTAGAAAGTGCTTTATACGACTTAGGTAAATTTGTTAGCTTTTAATTTTACCGTAGATTGTGAAAAAAATCGCAAACTATTCGGCAATTTATAAAATAAGGCATTATAAACCAATAATTGGAGGAAAATAAAAAGTGGCAGCAGCAGCTAAACCAATGACTTTGCAAGACAGAATTTTGCAAATTGACCATATACAGGCACGCCGTTATTCAAAATTAGAAGGCGATGCTTTGGAAATCGCTTCGGAAGGCATTATCAGACATCTCCGGGCTTGTGCGAGAATGGATGTAAATCCGGACGCATCGGCAGTCAGAGAAATAATTGATGATGCTCTAAACGGCAGAAGAGTTTTTGCGGAAGTTTCAAACGATCTTCTTGCCGCATAAATTCAGTAGCAGTAGGCAGTTGCAGAAGGCAGTAACAAAACTAATTGTTACAGTTTTACAAAACCAACGGCAACAAAAATTTCTACTGAAAATCAGTAATAATTTTATAAGTTATACTCGAAAATACCGTCATTCCGGCGGTATTTTCTTTATTCGGGGGAAATTCCGGTTTTTAACTTCAGTTTATAAAGCGTGTAAATTCCGACCTCTTCCCTTCCGTATCTTTCATACCATTTATCGAGGTTTGAAAAATCCGCCGTCCTGTCATTCGGTAAAACGAGATAGGAAAGTGTCGGAGATGCGGCTTGAGTCAAACTGAAATTTCTATAATATTTGCTGTAATTTTCAACTTCAATGTTAATTTCTCTGACAGTCAAAGGTTTTGCTTCGGAACTCAGACGGTTCGTATGTCTGCCCCAACCGAAAAGTGCGATCATTGAAACAAAATCACCGTTTTTCAGACGGCTTTCCAGTCGGTTTTCATCCAGATTCTGGTAATATAAGAATTGATAATAACGCTCCTTGCTTTCCTGCCACGAAAGACCGGCAAAAACGTGCTGATGCCTTGCCCACAAAACATTTTGCGGAGCAACGGTCGGTGAATCGTCGGCTTGAATATTTGTTAAAGAAAAGATTGTCTGCTGATACGGGTTTGGACTATTTTCTGCCAATTCGGTGAGTCTTCTTGCCAGAGGTATTCCCTGATCTCTGGCGATGTTTGCATCATCTAAAACACGAACCGTGTAATGACATTCCACAAACCCCCAGATAATTGCCAAAACACTGATAATTAATATAATTACTTTTGAAACAGTAGAATTTTTGTTGATAAATTCACGAAAAACCAAACCTACGCTTACCACTACAGCTAATCCCGCAACGTAATTTCCGATAAAAACCTGATAGTGAATCGGCTGAAGCGAGCGTCCCGTGATAACTTGCTGATTAAATAATATGAATGGAACAAGAGCAAATGAGATTGCAAAAAGCGTCGAGCGGGATTTTAATTCGATCAACTTCTGCAAGATGCCGAAAGTTAAAATTATTAAAGCAAATAAGCAAATATATTGCGGAAAACGCCATAAATCCAACTCTCTTGTATTGACCAGCAGTTGCACGTTATCCATTGATTCGACTCGGTTTGAAAGCATCACGGCATAAAAGATCAGCGGAATTAAACACGCGATCCCCAATGCGATAAAACCTTTAAAATCTTTGAGCCATTCTTTCGGACGAATTATCAGCCAGAGAACGACCAAACAAAACAACCAGGCGGCGGCAGTCGTCCAGATGTAAAAATATGTGAAAACTAGATACGAAAAACAAAATGCGGAAACAATATTCCAGAAAATTCTTTTGTTTAACTCAACATTTTTTACAAACAGCCAAACCGCCGCGAGCAAAGCGAAAAACACCGGAAAACCGAGTGCTGGAATATAGCGACGCAGGAAGGGAAAATACGGATACGAAAAACCCGTTCCGAGAATTTCGCCGATTGCCCCTTCGCCCGCCGCCAAAGTTCCGCCGCACAGCACGACAAGACTTCCCATCATCGCAAAAAGCGAATTTCGCGTCAGCATTCCGATCAGCCAAAAACAAGCAAAAGCCGCCAAAAATCCGGCAAACGCCCCGGTAAGAGTCATCGCCCAAGTCGCCGGAACACCGAAAATTCTTGCGGGTATCGCAACCGTATAAGGTGCGGCGAACTGGATCGAAAAAAGCGATTCGGGCTGCGGATTTTCCGCCGTGTCATCCCGTCCCGTATATGGATCGTTGCGGCGTGGTCTGCCGTCAATCAGAGCCTTCAAGTATGATGCGTAGGCGACCTCATCAATATCGTTAAAAGCATAATGTCCCTGCCATTCGTCGCCTTGCAGATACCACATTTTAAACTGCGGATAGCCTGCAAAAATCGCTAAAACAATTCCCGCGACAACTCCAAACCGCCAATCCGGTTTTATCTTTGAAGATTTATCCTCTACCATTTATTATTGAAAGTTCGTTTGATAATAAAGATTTAATCGAAATTTGATAAATGATAAATGATAAATGATAAATGGTAAATGAAGCTATGAGTTTAAAAAATAAAATTATTGATGATATGAAAACGGCAATGCGGTCTAAAGACAAGGAGCGGCTTTCCGTTCTGCGAATGGTCAAATCGGTTCTGATGAATCAGGAAATCGAAAAAGGCAAGGAATTATCCGATGAAGATGTCATCAAATCCTTAA
>JBGTKR010000065.1:0-7940 GCA_041744535.1 Pyrinomonadaceae bacterium | reverse complement strand
TCCGTTTTTGCGTGTCATTCCGATTCTCTTTTTTTTAATTATCTTATCATTATCAGCTTTTGCTCAAATTAAATTTGAAGACCGAAATATCAGCCGCATAGATATAAGTTTTGAGGGTGCGGATAATAACACATCGGCTGCCGATCAGTTTCGTCTGGTTGCGGAAGATGCTCTGGGTGAAACATATTCGAGAGTTCGCGTCCGCGACGCTTTAGCGGCACTTTACGACACGAAAAGAATCGTTTCGGCACGGGTCGAAGCGGAAAATTCCGGTGCAAACGATGTTATTTTAAGATTTGTCATCAAACGTAAAACGGAAGTTAAAAAAATAATCATCAATGTCGCCGAATCGCTCGGCGAGGAAGTTACCGAACAGCAGCTTCTTTTACGATTGAATCTTTTAACTTCGGGAAGCCTCATCACCGAACGCAACCTGCAAAATAACGCTACGCTGATCTTGGAATACTTGCGTGAACGCGGTTTTTTCGATGCTCAAGTTGATTATACGCAGCAGCCGCTTGCAAACGACACGGAAGTAAATGTTACATTTAACGTCAAACCGAACAATCAGGCGAAGGTGGACGAATTCAAAATTAACATTGGAAATTTTGATAAATCCAAAATTCTTCCGAAACTGAAATTAAAACCCGGCACGTTTTACACCCGTGAAAAGCTGATTGATGCGGTTGATAAAGTGCGTGAAATTCTTCAGAAGGAAAGTTATCTGGCTCCGCGTCTTGATGAACCTCGTGTTATTTATGATGATGCAAAAAATACGGTAGATATTGAATTAACGGGTGAACTCGGAGCGGAAGTAAATGTCGTGGTCGAGAGCGAAGGAGAAAAGGTCGGTCAAGGAACGCAAAGGAAACTTCTGCCGATCAAAAGCGAGGGAACGCTCAGTTTTTCCGCAATTATCGAAGGTCAAAGAAAACTGGAAAATTATTTTCAGGAAAGAGGCTATTTCTTTGCCGAGGTTACGCCGATCTGCTCGGTCAAACCGGAATTTACCGAAGGCGAAGCCAGCGAGATACAAAACGAAACCGAAGTTCTCTGTTCGGCTTTGAGCGGGGCGGAATTAAACGATAAGGTTGTTGATGTCAAATATGAAACAGAGTTGAACCGCCGTCTGAAACTGGTTGATATAAGACTTGAAGGAACGGATGAATTGACGATTGACGAAGTTCAAACCGTTCTCAAATCGCAAACGGCAAATGCTCTGGCGTTTATACCGTATTTCGGTTTCGGTCGCGGCTATACGAGTCTGGAGATTCTCAATCAAGACCGCGTAACGATCAGGACTTTGATGCGTGAACTCGGTTATCGTGAAGCGGATATTGATGTCCGGCAGGGTGTTTCGCCGAACGGTGAAGATTTGATCGTTACATTTATCGTCCGTGAGGGCAGACGGACATTGGTTGAAGATGTCGAAATCAAAGATAACAACGCCTTTACCGATGCGACGTTAAAAGCCGAATTGCCGGAATTTACAGGCACGTATTTCTCGCGTGCAAAAGCTCGAAACGGTGTCAAGGATTTAGCTGAATTTTATTCAAAAGCCGGATTTTACGATGCCAAGGTCAATTATTCGATCGTCGAACTCCCTGACGATGCAAATCCCGAAACCGACAAAGTAAAACTCGTCTATGAGATCGAAAATGAAGGCAGAAAGGTTTTGATAAACCGCATTTTGATAAACGGCAATGAAATGACGAAACGCGAGGCGATTCTCAAAGTGATTCCTTTAAGTCAGGGTAAAATCCTGCGTTCATTGGACATTTTTGCAGGTGAACAAAATTTATATTCTACCGATGCTTTTACCCGCGTCGAAATAAAGGTCGAACCTGCCGGAGAAACCGACGATGAAACGGCTCGACTTGCGGACGTGATCGTTAATCTGGAAGAACAAAAACCGCGTGTCATCACATACGGCGGAGGTTTTTCAACCGATCTCGGAGCTTTCGGACTTTTCGATCTACGCCACTATAATTTGTTCGGGAAACTTCAGCAGGGCGGAGTCAGAATCCGTGCCAGCCGTTTGCAGCAGCTCGTCCAAATTGATTTTATCAATCCGCGTTTTATGAAGGACGGCAGGGATGAGAACGGAAATCAAAGATTTGCTCCCTTAAGTTTTACGGCACAATATCAGAGAGATTCGACCGTTACCAGATTTTTCCGCTCAACCTTCGATCAGGGAACATTCGGAATCGTGCAAAGGGTTGACGAAGACGGAAATCCGATTGACGAATTCGGCAATACTACGGGCGATCCGACGATCAACCGTTTTACTCTGAAGGCGGAAACGCAGAGAACGATCAGCGTCAAAGACCGAAGTCTTGTATTTGTAAATTATAAATTTGAAGACGTGAGATTATACAATTTTGAAAGTTTGCTCGTCCGTGATCTGCTTCGCCCCGATTCGAGAATCCGCACATCCGGCTTCGGCGTAACATTCGTCCGCGACACACGCGAAAACTGCTCCACCAAAACTTCAATCCTAGAAATAATAGCCAAAGGCGAAGCGGGCGATCCGTGCCGTTACAGTCCGTCCGACGCGACACGCGGAGATTATTTGACCGCCGAATATAATGTTTCCGTGCCTTTCCTGGGTGCAAACATCGGATTTCACAAATTTCAGGCAAGCTACAACCGATATTATACCTTTCCAAAATTCAGAGGCACGACCTTAGCAGCACGCGGCATTATCGGTTTGGGAAGCGTCTTTTCAAAAGGAAACAGATTTACTTCATCCCAATTTCCGGGATTGGACGGAAGTTTGCCGATCAGCGAAAGATTTTTTGCCGGCGGTTCGACAAATCTTCGCGGATTTGAATTTGAAGGTGCGGGACCTCGCCTTGTAATTGTGCCGCAGGGTGTTTTTAGAAATCAGCAGGGCGAGATCGTTACGCTTAATCCGTTCACAGTTCCCTTCGGCGGAAATGCTCTGGCAATCGTAAACTTAGAAGCCCGCATTCCCGTATCCGACTCCGTGCGTGTCGTTCCGTTCTATGACGGCGGAAATGTTTTTTCACGGGTTCGGGATATTTTCAAGCCGGTTACGGATATTTTCAGCTCGACGAATACACAGCCGAATAATGTTTTTGAAACTAACCGGCGTGCCGTCTGGAGCAACACGGTCGGACTCGGACTCAGGATCAAAACCCCGATCGGCGGTGAATTTGCCGTTGATTACGGGTATTTGCTCAGTCCGCCGCAGTTTCTCATTCCCCAACAGGACGGTTCAAATGCAATCTATCGTCTGAAACAAGGTCAACTGCATTTTAGATTTTCCCAAGCATTTTAATTAATGGAAAATGGAAAATGGATAGTGGATAATTTCAAGAAAGAATTACCCATTATTCATTATTCATTATTCATTATTCATTTTCCATTATTGACCTAGTTGACCGAATTGGAAGAAATAATATGACTTTCATCCAGTTCTACGATCAGAGTTTGTTCTTTTATTTCATCTATATCAGCTTCACTAACCTTTATAATTTCATTTACAATCAAAGGCACTTCTTTTACCGGCACGGATTTTTCAGAAATTATTTTCTGCACACGGCGGCGGGATTGAAGTGCCTGTTGTTTTTTCTTTTTGATAAATTCTTTGCGTTTTTCTTTGACCGCATACATTGCTTTATCGGCGGCGATCAGGATCTCGTCGAGAGTTTCTCCGCTGTTTGGAAAAGCCGCCGCTCCGAGGCTTACGCCGACGCTGGCAAATTTTCCGTCGCCGACATCGAGTTTGTAATTACGAACCGCTTTTTCCATTCTCTGACAAAGTTCGATGACGGCTTTTCTGTCCGTTTCGGGAATAACGGCGACAAATTCATCTCCGGCGTATCTTGCCAGAAAATCGTAATCTCTTAACTCAAGACGCATAACTTTGGAGATTTCCTTCAGCATTATATCTCCGGCTTTATGACCGTAAGTGTCATTTACCGCTTTAAATCCGTCTAAATCCAACATCAAAACCTGCAAACTCGTCCCGTTTCGTCTGGCTCTGGCAATTTCCTTTTCAAATTGAAGTTCCAGACTTCGGGCATTCGGCAGAGAGGTCATCGGATCGGTCAATGCTTTTGATTCGGTTTCCGCGTGTTGCAGAGATTGAGCGATGGCATCGGAAGCGATTCGGGAAATGCTTTCCAGAATTCTCATATGCTCGCCTTCATAACTGTTTAATTCACACGAATATATCGAAACGGCACCGAGTAATGTTTTACCGGCAATCAGCGGTATTGAAGCCATTGCCGAATATTTTTGTAAGCATTCGATTTGGTCCGAAGAAAAATCCAATCCCGGATTTACGTTATATACAGCCTCTCGTTTTTGCAGAACATATCCGGTTGCTCCCTGTCCGGGTTCAATTTTTTTACCGATAATTGCCTTTCTGTTTTCGCCCGTAATATATTCCGCCGTTGCAAAGTCTTTTGAATCATTCAGAAGATAGATGACGCAAGTATCCACGGAAACGAGTTCGGAGATTTTCTTAACAAATAACGAATAAGTTTCTTCCAAATTCAGAGATGAACTGAAAACTCTGGCGAGTTCATAAAGCGTAAATACTTCACGGTTGGCAAGTTTGATCTGCTGAATGTATTCTTCGCCCGGCTTTTGACTCGTGTGCTGCTGATCTCCGTTTTCGTCGTAATCGGCATCATATGCAAGTCCCTGTTCCTTGATCTCCTCTTCAAAAATAATCAGATTTCTCAATAAAACATCAATGATCTTCGGATCGAAATGTGTTCCCGCACCGTTGATTAAAACCTTTCTGGCTTCATCGCGTGGAATTGCCGCCCGAAACGGACGTGAACTGCGTAATGTGTCATAAACATCGGCAGCCGCTAAAATTCTTGCCGTGATGGGAATTTCTTCTTTCTCCAATCCTTCCGGGTAGCCTGTTCCGTCCCACATTTCGTGATGATATTTAACCGTCGGCACGACCGGATACGGAAAATCCACTTTCTCGAGTATCAAAGCCCCGACTGCCGGATGAATTTTCGCTTTTTCCATTTCAGCCGGACTCAATTTTCCCGGTTTATTCAAGATATGATCGGGAACAGCCAGTTTTCCAATATCGTGCAGCAAAGCTCCGGTCTTTAAAGCCTTTAGTTCATCGTTTGAAAGATTCAATATTTTTCCGATGCCGAGAGCGTATATTTGAGTCCGCGTGATGTGTCCGCGACCGAGTTGATCGCGGGCATCAATCGCCGTCGCCAAAACCTCGACCGTTGCCAGATGTATGCGGCTTGTTTCCAGTATTTCTTTGGTTTTTTGAGCAAGAGTTTTTCGATGAAATCTATACGCCAGATGTCCGAGAACGATAAACGGCAAAGCAATTAAACCGAATAAAAGTCCGAAATGCGAGGTTAGCAAATAAAACCCGAAAACAGCCGCCACAGAGGACATATAGATTAATGCGGTTTTAAGATAATTATCCTTCCACGTTCTCAAGACGGTGAAACTTCCTTCCAATTTCAGAAATATCGAATAAATTAAAGAATATAAAAAAGAATGCGTTAAGCCGGCTGCTAATAATGCAGATGCCAAACCTAATAAACTTATTTGATTTTCGGCAATCGGATAAAAGGCTGCTCCGAAACCGTATCTGACAACTAAATAAAAAACGCTTGCCGAACAGAATGTCGTTAGAGAAATAACCAGCATTTCCGTAATCCAACGAACTTTTGATTTTAGTCCTCGGCGAAAATTTCCTATTACCCCGATCAAAGCGACCAAAATCCCGCCGCCGACTCCCAACCATATCACGCCCCAAAAGATGGCAGGTTCTCTAATCAATACATATCCCGTCGAATTTGAAAGTCCGACGCGATACTGCATAAAGATCATACAAATTGCCGCCGTAACTCCGAGGATCATCCAGTCCCGAATTGAATATGAAAAACTTTCAAAACCGGAAAATCCGACCGCGGTCAAGGATAAGATCGAAACCACGCTCCAGAAGATTCTTGTTTTTAAATTGTATGTGGTTTTGACCAAAGATTTCATTAAGCCATCTCCCAAATTTTTATTTCTGAAACACGGGAGTTCGAGTGTCTGCATTTTTACTTCGCATTTTTTTTCGGTTTGAATCGAACTCGTGATGAGCAGAGATGATTTAACCGTTAATAAACTAAATCAAGTTTTATGCCAAATAGTTTATTTATATAAGGGTAATTAAACATTATGTTAAAATATTCCGTATTATTAATAAGAAAAAAGTTCGGTCAGTTTGAATCGTCATTTTGAATGATTTCATTCATTTTGAACGCTATCCGAATTTAGTAAGCAACAATATGCAAGCGGAAGGTTTCTTATTAAGAGATGTTTCAAATATTCAAAAAAAATGAGATTTATCGGATAATTTCTAAATGGTTAAATTTCAAGATTCGGATGTTTGAACCTGGTTTTGAGAATTCCCAACTTTGAGAGTTTCCGATTCCTGTTTTATTATATGTAAAACAATGTTAAAAATCAATATTTTTAGTCGTTAAATTAAAAAAAATGTTTTTCTATCGCAAATCCGGCTATTCACTTTTAAACTTAATACTTTTTCTGTGCTTTACTCTGCTGTTTAATAGTTCGGCAGTTGCTCAGGATGAAGATGTAATTCGTGTGGATACGGAACTTGTGGCTTTTGAAGTTTCGGTAACGGACAAAGCGGGAAAGCCGGTTCGAGGGCTTTCGGAAGAAGATTTTAATTTATACGTTGACGGCGAAAAGCATTCGATAGATTTTTTTAAACCGATCAGAAAAAACGACTCGAACCGCCCTTTGTCGGTAGTTTTTGCTCTGGATGTTTCGGGAAGTATTACAAAAGAGGAATTGACCAGTCTTCAGTTCGCAATGCAAAAATTTATTAAAAGACTCGCCGATTATAATTCCTATTTTGCCGTGATGACATTCGGAATGCGTGTAAAAACCCTGCAGTCTTTTACCAATAATCCCAAAAAATTAAACAAAACCTTTGATAAAATCCTAAAGGATCAGGAAGGACTTTCAACTCACGCTTACGATGCGGTGGACGATGCGATCCGGCTTTTGCGGAAAAAATCGCCGCGAAGCATCAAAGATCAATTGCCGCGAAGAGTCGTGATCGTCATAACCGACGGTTATCCGGTCGGTGATACGGTATCTCCCGAAACGGTTATTGAACGGGCAAATGATTCCGAAACAAGCGTTTACGCCGTTATTCTGCCGTCCTACTCGCGTCTTTCGCTCTCGAATAAACCCGTGCTGACACTACTTGAAGCAAGCGGTTTGGTGGAAAAAACCGGAGGCACTTCGCTCTATGCAACGGAAAAGAATTTTGAACCGCTTTTTCAGGCTTTGGCTGAGGAAATAACGGCATCTTACGCTTTGGCTTTCTACTCCGAAGAAATAAAAAGCCGAAACGGTAAAATTCGTAAAGTTCGGATTGAAACGACTGAAGGTTATCCGGTTAAACAAAATCGGGACAGTTTCTCTTTAGGTAAAGATAAGGCGGATAATTAATCATCCTCCAGATCGTCAAAGGCATCAAAATCCTTATCGTCAAACTCGTCGAATCCGTCATCAACATACGGGTCTAACTCGATCGGATCGAGTCCGACGACTTCCAGTTCTTCACCGCATTCGTCACAGACGATAACTTCGCCCTGCTCGATTTCGGCATCAACGTAAACGTCTTCATCACATTCAGGACAAATTGATGTAGGCATTTTCTTTTTCTCCAATAAATGTTTATAAATTTTAGTGAGTTTCACTTAAAAACCAAGTGAAAGATAATGCTTTAGAAGCTGTGTTCAAACTCATTTCTATTCGCTGAAAGCGAAATTTTCGATAGCGTCGGGTTGAGCCTTTGGCTTACCCGACGTGAGTTATTCAAAGTTTTCGACGCTGTAAGTGTTGCATTTGTCGTGATTTAATGGCTCACTTTCAGCGAGCGATAATTT
>JBGTKR010000064.1:0-6140 GCA_041744535.1 Pyrinomonadaceae bacterium | reverse complement strand
TACGCGAAAGAACGCGAAAAAAGAAATTCAAAAAAAAGTTTTGTTTTATTTTCGCGTCCTTTCGCGTTTATTCGCGGGAAAAATTCTTAAAATCTTCATAATATTAAATGGGCAAATGTCGTGCCGCTCAGTAATGATTTTAAGTATAAGTGTTTTAGCTCAATCTCCTGAAACAGATTCTTCAAAAGAGGACGTTAAAGCATCTGAGCAAACTCAGCAAGAATCATTAAATATTAGAATTATACAGATTTTACATCAAACCGCGGATGAAGCAAAAGGTTTTGATGATGTCGGTGTTTCGTCTAAAATTCAGGCACAGATTGCCGATTTACTTTGGGATTTTGAGCCGATTTTTGCGGAAACTTATTTGAAAAGAGCGTGGGAAAAAGCAAAACAAGCTAAGGAAACTGAAAAAGAATCTTCACGCTTTCGCAATTTCTCGAATCGTGTGGCGGTCAGCTGTGAGGTTTTGTCCGTTGCAAGAAAGCGAAAACCCGAGTTAGCCGAAAAGTGGTTGGATGAATTAGCGAAATTAGCCGAAGAAGATTTTGCTGAGAAAAATAAAGGATTATTTGATGATCGCACGGCGAGAAGTGCGGTTTTGTTGCAGTTGGCAATGCAGGCGGTTGAAACGGATTTGCAAGCCGCCGCATCATTGGCAAATGAAAGTTTGCGGGATGGAATTTCGTTCGGTTTTCAGAATGTTCTGATAAAAATTCAGGAAAAGAATCCCGAACTTGCCGCACAGGTTTTTCGCACCGCTTTGCAGAGAATAAATTCGGTTGGAATTACCGATGCAGATGAAATTCAAGTTCTTTATTCCTATCTATATACTCCGGGAATGGTCAGCACTTCGGCGGATTCTGCTTCACAGGGAAACAGAACGATTGCAGTTAGAAGTAATCAAGCGAGAATCACTTCCGCCGCACAACTTTATCCCGAACTTGCTCAAGAATTTTTAACCGCCGCCGCAAGAGCAATTATCAAAATGCCGTTTTTAATCGGTGATAAAAATCCCGAACTCTCCGCCAGAAAGCAATACGGAATCGTTAGTTCGATTTTATACCGTTTAGGAAATACTGCTCCCGAACTTTCGCAAGGATTACAAGAGAGATTGGCATCAATCATAGCAAACACGAATTTCAAACCGACAACGCAAACTTCACCGAAAGATGTTACGCCAATCGAACGCGGAGAGAGCCGAAGCGATTATCAAAAGCGTTTGCTGGAAGAGGTTTTGGAACAAGCGGAAAAAATTTCAAATCCGCTTGAACGTGATGTTTTTATCGCACAAGGCGTTTTGCGTAGCGATGCCGAGGAATTCGAGAAAGCTAAAAGCATAGGTGAAAAGATTGACGATAAAGAATTGCGGGAAGAAATTGTCAACTTCTTGATTTATAGAACTTCGCTTGATTTTGTTGAAAAGGATAAATTCGACGAAGCGTATAAACTGTTGCAAAAAAATAACAATCAAATACAAAAAGCCGCAACCTTAGTTATCGGCGGACACAAATTTATTGAAACTAAAGATTTTATACAAGCTAAAGAATGGCTTTATGATGCCGAAAAATTATTCAAAAAATATAATACTTCCGATGAAGATTGGATAAATATCGGTTTCGGAATATCATCGGGCTATGCACATTTTGAATCTTATGAAGCTATTAAAATTTTACGGGAAAGTATTAAACTCATAAATAACGATACGGAAAATTACAACCGCAGTAACGCACCGCTTGTCGTCGGTTTTTCGGGACTAACGTATAGTGATTTTACAAACGGAACGAAAAACTTTAGCCTTGACTCGGCGGTTATCTGGAATCTCAAAGAGAATTTTGAAGATGTTCTATCAGCACTAAACCAAATTGATAATCCAAAAGCCAAAGGACTGGCAATAATTAAACTTTCACGCAATATTCTCAAAAAAATCGACACTAAATCTAAAAATGCAACGAAAGTTGACAATTAAGGTCAAAAGTAGCTCAAACCGACTTGACAAAGTTTTTTCAAATCACTATATTCTAAAGTTTCGGACAAACGTCTGGCTCGGACTGTTAAACACAAGTTTTTTAGTTTGATTGAAAATGCAGGATGTTTGATATAAATTATCGAACATACCAACAAATATTGTAGCGTAAAACTGAGTGTCAATGATTTATAAAATCGTTCCAACACTTAGCGGAGAATATAACAGCGAAGGCTGCTTATCAAGAAAATAGCCACGCTACAGAAAAGTTGAGAAGAGGGAATTTTTTAGCAAAATAATTTGCCTGCGTTTAGTGAAAAATTCTTGATTATATAAAGTTTTAGCAAAACAATTTAACAAACGTAGCCACTTGTGCTAACTGCCGGATTTAATCCGGTAAGAGGCAGGTTACGGGATACTTTTTGCTTTAAATAAAGATTTTTTAGATGAACGGCGGCTGGAAGCCACCGATACAGCCGACAAGATGTCGGCGTTACGAAAAATATGCCAACGATTAATCAATTAGTTCGTAAAGGTCGCAAGGTAATTAAGGATAAAACGGCGAGTCCGGCTTTGCAGAAAAGTCCGCAGAAACGCGGGGTTTGCACTCGTGTTTATACGGCGACACCGAAAAAACCGAATTCGGCACTTCGTAAGGTTGCCCGTGTTCGTTTGACCAACGGTATTGAAGTTACGACTTATATCGGCGGAATCGGACACAACTTGCAGGAACACTCGATTGTTTTGATTCGCGGTGGTCGGGTCAAGGATTTGCCGGGTGTGCGTTATCACGTTATTCGCGGAACGCTCGATGCTTCCGGTGTCGAAGGAAGAAACCAAGCACGTTCAAAATACGGTGCGAAAAGACCGAAGGGGAACAAATAATCAGTCAACAGTCAACAGTCAACAGTCAACAGAACTGATAACTGACAACTGATAACTGATAACTGAGGAAGTTATGCCAAGAAGAAGAGTTGCAGAGAAAAGAGATGTTTTGCCTGATCCGATCTATAACAGCGTTGTTGTAACGAAGTTTATCAACAAGTTGATGATGACGGGTAAAAAGTCGGTAGCCGAAAAAATTTTTTACGGTGCGATGGGGCAGATCGCCGAAAGAACAAATGAAGAACCTTTGAAAATATTCAAAGCCGCACTTGACAATGTTGCTCCGGGATTAGAGGTCAAATCGAGACGTATCGGCGGTGCGACGTATCAAGTTCCGCTCGAAGTTACCAGAGATCGCCGCAACACTCTGGCGATTCGCTGGATCGTAAATTCCGCCCGCGGACGCAGTGAAAAAACAATGCAGGACAGATTGGTCGGCGAACTGCTCGATGCGGGAAATAATCGCGGCGGTTCGGTTAAAAAGAAAGAGGACGTTCATCGTATGGCGGATGCAAACAAAGCGTTTGCACATTACAGGTTTTAAGATATTAGTAAATTGTTACTCGTAAATAGTTAATAGTTTAAGAAAATTCAAACTGCTATTTGCCGCTTACTATTTACAAACTAAAAAAATGTCAGATATTAGGTTACAAAAATTTAGAAACATCGGGATTATGGCTCATATTGACGCGGGTAAAACCACGACGACCGAGCGTGTCCTTTTTTATACGGGTGTTTCGCACAAGATCGGTGAAGTTCACGACGGTGCAGCCACGATGGACTGGATGGAACAGGAGCAGGAACGCGGAATTACGATTACTTCGGCGGCGACGACTTGTTTCTGGACACGAAACGACGAAGAATACAGAATTAACATTATTGACACGCCCGGTCACGTTGATTTTACAATGGAAGTCGAGCGTTCCTTGCGTGTGCTTGACGGAGCGGTTGCAGTATTCGATGGCGTTGCAGGAGTCGAGCCGCAATCGGAAACGGTTTGGCGACAAGCCGATAAATATAAAGTTCCGAGACTTTGCTTTATCAATAAATTAGACAGAGCGGGTGCTTCGTTTGATCGTTCGTTTGCTTCAATTGAAGAAAGATTAGGTGCAAATGCGATTGCTTTGCAGATTCCAATCGGTATGGAAGACCATTTTCTGGGTGTTGTTGATTTAATTACAATGAAAGCACTCGTTTGGAATGATGAAACGAAGGGTGCTGAATACGATACGACGGATATTCCGGCTGAATTACAAGGAAGAGCCGAAGAAGCCCGTGCGAAAATGATCGAAGCGGTGGCAAGTGTTGATGACCATTTAATGGAAAAATACTTGGAAGAGGAAGAGATCACCGAAGATGAAATCCGGGCGGCACTTCGCAAAGGAACTTTGAGTTTGAAGATCGTTCCGGTTGTGATGGGAACGGCTTTCAAGAACAAAGGCGTGCAAACATTGCTTGACGCGGTGGTTGATTATTTGCCGAGTCCTCTGGAAGTTAAGGCTATCGAGGGAATTGATCCCGATACGGAAGAAATAGAAAAACGTGAAGCCGATCCGAAAGCTCCGATGTCCGGCTTGGTCTTTAAGTTGATGGCTGACAAGCACTTAGGTCAGCTTGCTTTTGTTCGCCTTTATAGCGGAACGCTTGAAGCGGGTTCTTACGTTATTAATACGGCGAAGAAAAATAATAAAGAGCGTGTCGGACGCATTATGCGTATGCACGCCAATAAACGTGAGGATATTGACTCGGCTTCGGCAGGTGAAATTATCGCTATCGGCGGTATGAAAAATGTTACAACCGGCGATACGATTTGTGATGCGGATGATCTGATTATCCTTGAATCAATTGATTTTCCCGATCCGGTCGTGCAGGTTGCCGTCGAACCGAAGACTCGTGCCGACCAAGACAAAATGGGCGTTGCACTCAGCCGCTTGGCTCAGGAAGACCCGAGTTTTCAAGTTTCAACCGATCACGAAACAGGTCAGACGATTATTGCCGGAATGGGTGAATTGCACCTCGATATTATCGTTGATCGTATGAAACGCGAATTCGGTGTTGAAGCCGGAGTCGGAAAACCGCAGGTTGCTTATCGTGAAACGATCACGACAACTGCGGAAGGCAAGGAAATCTTTAAGAAACAATCGGGCGGACGCGGACAGTTTGCTCACGTTGAATTGACTATCGAACCTGCACCGGGCGAAGAATTCGTTTTTGTAGATGAGATCAAAGGCGGTGTCATTCCGCGACAATTTATCAGACCTGTCGAAAATGGAATCAAGGATGCGATGCAGCGTGGAGTCGTCGCCGGTTATGAATTGGTTGATATAAAAGCAACCTTGAATTTCGGTTCATTTCACGAAGTTGACTCGGATGAACGTGCGTTTCAAATTGCCGGAAGTCTGGCATTTCAAAATGCGGTTAAAAAAGCGAAACCCGTTTTGCTCGAGCCGATTATGAAGGTTGAAGTTGTTACTCCCGAAGAATATATGGGAGCGGTCAACGGTGATTTGAACCGACGACGCGGACAGATCGAAAAAATGGAGCCGCGTCCGGGAAATGCGACAGTAATAACGGCATTCGTTCCGCTTTCGGAAATGTTCGGTTATACGACGGATCTGCGTTCATCAACGCAGGGACGTGCGACATCTTCGATGCACTTCGAGCGTTATGAAAAAGCACCAAACAATGTTGCCGAAGAAATTATCGCAAAAGTTCAGGGAGCAAGCACAAGTAATTAATTATGTTAGGCGAACATCCGACCACTATGAAGATGATTTATTGGAAGTCCGATAAATTTTGGTTGGGGAAATTGCTCGAACATCCTGAAATAATGACTCAGGGCGAAACGCTTGAAGAATTGAAGGAAAATATCAAAGAAGCATTTTTGCTGTTGGCAATGGATGAAGTTCCGCAACAATACGAAGTTATGGAAATTTCGATATGAAGCGGAAAAAACTTATCCGGCAATTGTAAAGTTTCGGATGTGTTTTGCTTCGATACGGTGCAAATCACGGCATTTATTTGAATCCGAAAAACGGACAAAAGCAACCTGTTCCGCGACATAGAGAAGTTGATGAACATCTTGCAAGACACATTAAAAAGTATTTAGGAATTGATAAAGAATAATTTTCGAGGAATCTAAAAAGTTATGAGCAAAGAGAAGTTTGACAGAAGCAAACCGCACGTTAATATCGGGACTATCGGTCACGTGGATCACGGGAAAACGACCTTGACGGCGGCGATCACGACCGTGTTGGCGAAGAATAATCCGAAGATCAATGTCCGGGCA
>JBGTKR010000063.1:0-4146 GCA_041744535.1 Pyrinomonadaceae bacterium | reverse complement strand
GCAATGATCGTCAAACGTCCATCCCCAAATGTTGCATTTCCTACATCAAATGATTTCATAAAATTATTCATCACCTATTTTTACACTTTTTCTAACAATTCGACGGATTCGTTGCTGATAGGTTTATCGCTTGTAATATCTTCCTTCAAATTCTCGCTTTTCATACGATTTTCCCAAGCAGCTTTGACAAATGAAACAAACAGCGGATGAGCATCGAGCGGTTTTGATTTGTATTCGGGATGAAACTGACAGCCGATGAAAAACGGGTGAACGTCCGGCGGCAGTTCGATCATTTCGACAAATTTTCGGTTCGGAGAAATTCCGCTGAAGATCAATCCGTTTTTTTCCAACAAATCCCGGTATGAAGGATTAAATTCAAAGCGGTGGCGATGTCTTTCCGAAATCGTTTCAGCATTGTTATAAATCTGTTGTGCCAGACTTCCCTCTTTTAAGTTACAATCCCAAGCACCGAGCCGCATCGTGCCGCCGAGTTCTTCGACATCAACCAGATCACGCAATTTAAAGATGATCGGATTTTCGCATTCTTCTTTAAATTCACTTGAATTTGCATCCGGCAGACCGCAGACATTTTTTGCAAATTCGATGCACGCCGTCTGCATTCCGAGGCAGATTCCGAAATACGGCGTTCCCGATTTTCTCGCATATTTTATCGCCCGAACCATTCCCGCCACGCCGCGTTTACCGAATCCGCCCGGCACTAAGATCGCGTCATAATCCTGCAATTGTGCCTCATAATTATCGGACATTAAATCGCTTGATTCGATCCAATCAATTTTGACACGCAAATTATTTGCAACTCCGGCGTGTGTCAGGGCTTCCCGCAGGGATTTATATGAATCTTCGAGTTCGACATATTTTCCGACAATGCCGATCTTTACTTTTCCTTCCGAAGGTTCTTTGACGGTTGAAACCAATCTACGCCAATCCTTTAATTCCGCATTCGGAAATCTTTCGGTCAGATCGAGGGCTTTGACGATCTGAGAATCCAAACCCTGCTCGTGAAAATAAAGCGGAACTTCATAAATCGTCGAAACATCCAAAGCCGAAATAACGGCGTGTTCCTGAACATTGCAGAAAAGTGCGATCTTTTTGCGGAGTTCGAGCGGCAAGGCACGATCGGAACGGCAGAGCAAAATGTCGGGTTGAATGCCGATCTCGCGTAATTCTCTGACCGAATGCTGCGTGGGTTTTGTTTTTAATTCACCGGCGGCGGCGATATACGGAACAAGCGTTACGTGGACGAACAAGGCATTTTCCTTACCTTCTTCATTTCCCATTTGACGCAGTGCTTCCAAAAACGGCAATGATTCAATATCGCCGACAGTTCCGCCGATCTCGACGATCAAAACATCCGGCTTATCCTTTTCAGAAACTGCTCGAATTGCATCTTTTATCTCATCAGTAATATGCGGAATAACCTGAATCGTTTTACCCAGATAATCGCCGCGGCGTTCCTTTTCGATGACGGATAAATAAACCCGTCCGCTCGTCCAGTTATTCGCCTGCGACAACTTTGCGTGCGTAAATCTTTCATAATGTCCCAAGTCGAGATCGGTTTCCGCACCGTCGTCGGTTACAAAAACTTCGCCGTGCTGAAAAGGCGACATCGTGCCGGGATCAACATTGATATACGGATCGAGCTTCATCATCGAAACCGTTGCCCCGCGGGATTCGAGCAAACATCCGATACTCGAAGCCGCCAACCCCTTCCCCAAACTCGAAACCACGCCGCCCGTTACAAATATGTATTTTGTCTGTTTTTCGCTCATTTATTTATCCTCTATTAAAATTGCAATGTCATTTGTTTTGATTTCTTTATTTTATTATCTTTTTTATCTTTAATGTAGTTTTTTATACAATTCGCAACAAACTCCGCAAGTTTGACCGGAACCGCATTGCCGACCATTTGTTCTAAATTCGTTTTAGTTCCGATTAAATTAAAATCTTTAGGGAAAGTCTGTATAAAACTTCTTTCTTTTGTAGTTAAAGGTCTGACTTTTCCATTAGGTTCACAAGCATCACCGGAATGCTTTTTATATGTTTCGGGGATCGGACGATTTACGCCGCGAACTGTCGGACTCGGCTCATAAACACTAAAAATTCCTCTTCTTTGATAGGTTCTCGGATGTCGGTAATAATATTCAGTCCCTAAATCATTTCCTAAATAATCAAAAACACTCATCGGAGAATCCGCCTGTTTTTGTTCCAAATATTCATCAAGAAAACCGTCAGATGATTGTAAATTACCAATTAGAAAAAACCTCTTTCTCGATTGTGGAACATTATAAAAACTTGCGTTCAGAGTTTTTGCAGTTAAGCCATAACCCGCAGATCTGTAAACACTTATAGAATTTTGCAAAATTTCACTTTTTGTAATTCGTTCCACATTTTCCATCACAAACCAATTCGGACGAACTTCTTTGATTATATCGGCAAATTTCAAGGTTAAATCTGCTCGTCCTAAACTTTCATCACGTTTTCCGGCACTCGAAAAGTCCTGACAAGGCGGACCGCCAATTATCATTTCGGGAGAATATCTTGTGAATATTTCCAATGAATTTGCTTCTGCTAAATTCATTTCAATTATCGGATGTGCAAAATTTGCTTGATATACTTCGATTGCAGGCTTCCATTTATCAAATGCCGCTTTTATATCAAAACCAGCATTTTGAAATCCCAGAGACATTCCGCCGCAACCCGCAAATAAATCAACTACGTTCATATTTTCCTTTCCCCATCAAATAGATTCTCAGAGTTAAAAATAATAGCATCGAATCTACGTTCAGGACTTAACAAATTCTGTCCGCCACCTAAAATAATATGTTTAATTTCGTCTTTTTTTATGCGGGGTTTTGATAAAGTTTCACATTTCATAAATGGATGAGTTGCCCGTCCGCTTAATGCGAATGCTTTATCATTTCTGGTATTAAAAGAAAGTCTGTCAATAATTTCAGCATGATTAAATTGCCCTTTTTCGCTAAAATCAAACAACATTTTGCATACCCAAATCACGGTTCTCAATTGTCTGGTGATTTTTCCTTTTCTAATATCTTTTTGAGCAATTTTAGAGAACATTTTCATAAAAGCTAAATTGCTCCAAACAAACACATCTAAACAATTTTCAGCAAGTTTCGGCGATTTACCAACCGTTTTCCAAATCGGCTGCAAAATAAGCGGTTGTTGTTGATTGATATTTGTAAGTGAAACTTTTCGTAATATTTCAAACATTTTATCAATGAATGGAATTATTGAGGCAATTTCCGACCAATCGCCCAAATTCTCAAATTTGTTTCCAATTATTTCTTTCAATTCTAATTGAGAATTTTCGTAACAAGATGTTAGACTGCAAACCAAATAAACAATCGTGTCAGGTCTGGCAACAATCTCTGTTCCGTATCTATCTTCGTTTAGATCGCAGGTCGAATTGTCGGGTAAAGCAGTTAATTTTATTTCCAATCCATTCAAAGATTTGCCATCATTCAAATCTTGAGTTACCAGATCAACTCTCGGAATATTTCCAATCAAAAATTTCTGAAAAGGCAGAAACTGGCTTTCAAAAGAATAAAAAAGTTCGTCGGATTTTGGAGATTGCCCAAATAATTCCGCTGTATTTATTGTGCTATGTTCAATTTCGTATAGAGAGTTTATTTTTAGATAGATATTTTCTAACCCTTTTTCAAATAAATAAGCAGACAAAGAGGCAGGAAAAGATGAATTGAACTGGTTCTTTCCCCAAGCCCTTTTATCAGTAAAATCTCGATTAGAGTGAACTAACCCGAAAAGTGATGCACTTGTCATTTTTTCACTCATTTATTTATCCTCTTCAAAATCCTCTCCGATGTCTTTCCCAACGCCTTGTTTTTTATTATAACGCCCTTTTTTAACTTCCGTAATCGCTTCCTTGCCTTTCGCTTCGCCGGGATTCAACATTCCATTTAAAGCGTTTAATCCCGCACCTAATAATGAACCGCTTTGAGATGCTCGTTGCTCAAATTCCTGTTCGGTGCTTGTTCTTTTTCTACCCAATAATTTCAAGCCGACAAAAATGCCGACGGGAATTAACAGAAAAAATATTAAACCGATCCAATCACCCATAATATTTTCGATTTTAGATTTGCGATTTGC
>JBGTKR010000062.1:0-7555 GCA_041744535.1 Pyrinomonadaceae bacterium | reverse complement strand
ACCGGATAAAGCCATTGAAGATGGCGACATATAAAATGTATGTCGTGGTTTTCAACCACTTTAGATATTGTTTGAAACTGTCCCCACGATTTACATCGCGGGCTACAGATATACCGCCGTTTTCAACGGCTAAATCCAATGCTTTCATAATGGGTAAGGTTATTAAATCTTCATTCCTTAAACAAAATCGCTGAAACTTTTATCAACCAGTTCGCACCAGATATGTCCGATCGTGATGTGTGCCTCTTGAATAAGTGCGGTCTTTTCAGCCGGAACTAAGATACAGGCATCACACAGCGATGCAAGTTTCTTCCCGTTTTTTCCGGTTAACCCGATAATTTTACAATTTTTTTTGCGTGCCGCCATTACTGCTTCGATCACATTTTTGGAGTTTCCGCTTGTGCTGATCGCCAGTAAAACATCTCCTGTGCCGGCGAGAGCTTCGACCTGTCTGGAAAACACCCTTTCAAAATCATAATCATTCGTGATCGCCGTTAAAGCCGAAGTGTCGGTCGTCAACGCCACGGACGGTAAGGCTTGTCTTTCGGTTTCATATCTGCCGACAAATTCAGCCGCAATATGCTGTGCATCGGCGGCACTCCCGCCGTTTCCGCAAATCAGGAGTTTTTTGCCGGACTTAAAGGCTTCGATAATTATCCCGGCACAGTTTTGAATATTTTCTATCTCTTGATTCATCAAATCTCTAATAACTTCAATATGATTTTTTAGAGATTTAGACACTACTTCAAAGGCAGTTCGTTCACTGATTTTATCATTGTTTTCGGCATCCGTTTCCTTAAAATTTTCGATCAGCTTCGTGGTTGAAAAACCTTTTTCCAAAGGTATGGAAAAAACCTCTCCGCCTGAATCTTTTACAAAATCCGCCCCGATTATTTCCGATTCCCGCCAATCTCCGCCTTTGACCAGCACATCGGGTTTTAATTGTCTGATCAGATTTTCGGGCGTTAATTCATCAAATACATACACTTCGTCAACATATCTGATGCTCTCCAGAATCTTTTTTCTTTCCGTCTGTTTTAAAACAGGTCTGTCCGTTCCCTTTATATTTCGGACGGAATCATCGCTGTTTATGCCGACGATCAATTTTGTCCCCTTGGACTTTGCCTGTCTTAGAAGTTCTATATGACCCGGATGAAGCAGATCGAAGCAGCCGTTTGTAAAAACTATTTTTTCCATTTGTAATTCGCGGTAAACATCTA
Source organism: Pyrinomonadaceae bacterium (assembly GCA_041744535.1). GTDB lineage: Bacteria > Acidobacteriota > Blastocatellia > Pyrinomonadales > Pyrinomonadaceae > Aridibacter. The sequence continues at coordinate 6,335 of JBGTKR010000062.1, read as the reverse complement.
AGTTTGAAAAACTATTTTCTACAAAGTAAGTTGATATTGCAAAGTGCATAAACTAAAATGCGTTATAAATCTTTTTGGATTTGAAAAAAACATCTGAACCCATCAGTCTGTATGAAAAAAACCACGCCGATGCTGCGGCAGTATCTTGAAATAAAAAAATTGTATCCCGGCACCCTGCTATTTTTTCGTCTGGGTGATTTTTATGAATTATTTAATGAGGATGCCGTTATCGGTTCGCGGGAACTGGATATAACCTTAACCGCCCGCCATAAAAAAACCGAAAATCCGATACCTATGTGCGGAGTTCCGCATCATTCGGCTTCAGGATATATTTCTAAACTTATCAAAAAGGGTTATCGGGTTGCCGTCTGCGACCAGACCGAAGAAGCAGGTGCAGCTAAAAAACTCGTTAAACGTGAAGTTGTTCGCGTAATAACTCCCGGAACGGTAATTGATGAACAATTATTGGAAAAAAAAGAACCGCTTTACTTAGCCTCTGTCTGCGGTTCAAACGAAATTTACGGCACAGCCTATCTGGAACTTTCCACCGGCGAATTTCTTTCTTCCGAAATAAAAGGAACAAACGCCTGGTCGTTGGTCTGTGATGAGATCGAAAGTTTTGCTCCGAAAGAAATAATATTCCCGGATTCCCTCAAAACAAAGGTCGAGAAAAACTTTAAGAATTTGGTTGACAACAGTTCAAGTAACACTCGAACTAATAATGTTCTGCAGTTTGAAACTTCCGCCAAAACCTCAAGTAAGTTCTCAACTGCTTTAACCCGACTTGATGAATTACTTTATGATTTGGAATCGGCTGAAACCGTTCTTAAAAATCAGTTTGAGGTAAAAGATTTAGCCGTCTTCGGTCTGAATGATAAATCCGAAGCCATATGTGCGGCTGGTGCTTGTCTAAAATATGCACGGCAGACTCAGAAGATGTCAGCCAACCATATCTATGAGATAAATTTTATTGATTCCAATGACTCGATGATCCTGGATGCGGTTACGCTCCGCAATCTGGAGATCGTCGAATCCGTTGATTTTGAAAAATCCAATAAACGCTCGCTGTTAGGCGTGATAGATGAAACCGTTACGGGAATGGGCGGCAGGCTTCTGCGTGCGTGGCTGCTGCGACCTACGGTTAAAAAAAGCGAGATTCAGACCAGGCTCTCCGCCGTTTCCGAATTAACCGACACTTTTTTACGCGATAAGATACGTTTTCTTTTAAAGGAAGTCGCCGATCTGGAGCGTCTGATCGGACGTTTGAATCTGGGGACGGTTTCGCCGAGGGATTTACTTGCCTTAAATCGTTCACTTTCAAAAACACCGGAAATCAATCAGGCGTTATCGGACGCACAGAGTCTTTTGTTACAGGTTTTGAGCGAAAATATTTTTGAACTGCCGGAAATCCGTGATTTGATCTCAAATTCCATCGCAGATGAACCGCCCGCCAATGTCAACGACAGCGGCGTTATCAAAAACGGATTCGACACCGAATTGGACGATTTACGAACTATTTCTAAAAATGTTAAACAAACCATCGCCGCATTTGAAGCGGATGAAAAACAAAAATCCGGCATCTCTTCCCTGCGTGTTAAATTTAACAATGTTTTCGGTTATTTTATAGAAGTTTCAAAAGCCAATATTGCAAGGGTCCCGGATTATTACGAGCGTCGTCAGACACTGACCAACGCCGAAAGATATACGACAAAGCAGTTAAAGGATTGGGAAGTAAAAGTTCTCGGAGCGGAAGAAAAGATGAAGGTTCTGGAACTTGAATTATTTAAGCGGATACGTTCTGAAATCATCACAGAAACCAGAAAACTGCAATCTACCGCCCGTGCCTTAGCCACGCTCGATGCTTTGGCTTCACTCGCCGAAACCGCCGTCCGACGTAATTATGTCCAGCCGTCTCTGCACGCCGGGGACGAGATTTTGATCAAAGCCGGAAGGCATCCGATCGTCGAAGCCTTTACCGATCAGGCATTTATCCCGAATGATCTGAAAATGAATAATTCGACGGATCGTCTGCTGATTCTGACGGGAGCAAATATGGGCGGAAAATCAACCATTCTGCGGCAGATCGCCCTGATCCAGATTCTTGCCCAGATCGGTTCTTTCGTCCCGGCAGATTCCGCCGAACTTCCGCTGATTGACCGGGTTTGGACGAGAGTCGGAGCATCCGACGATCTGGCTTCCGGTCGCTCGACCGTTATGGTCGAAATGACGGAAACGGCGACAATTCTGCATAATGCGACTCCGCGAAGTCTGATACTTTTGGATGAGATCGGACGCGGAACTTCGACTTTTGACGGTCTGTCAATCGCCTGGGCGGTGGCGGAATATCTGCATAATTCTCCCGAACATTCGGCAAAGACGCTTTTTGCCACGCATTATCACGAACTGACCGAACTGGCTGATAAATTGCCGGGAGCGGAAAATTATCAATTAACCGCCAAAGAGAAAGACGGCGAAATCGTTTTTCTGCATAAATTGGTCAAAGGCAAGGCTTCAAAATCCTACGGAATCGCGGTTGCCAAACTTGCCGGAATGCCGGCTCAGACGATTGCCAGAGCAAAACAGGTCTTGGATAAATTAGAGGAATATGAACTGGCGGTTTTTAAAGACAAGCAGATTGTCAAAGAAAGCGGACTCGAAACGGCGGTCGGACGGGCTTCAAACAGCCGGATCGCTTCGCAGTTCTCACTTTTTGCAATTTCAAATGAAAATATTATAGATCAATTAAGAGAAATCAACACTGAAACTCTATCGGCTGAAGAAGCCAAAAATTTGATTTTGGAGATAAAGGAAAAAATCATCTGACTTTAATTCAAGTCTTACTTCAAGAGTCGGCGAACCGACACTTAAACAAACACTTTAAGTTTATAATGGAACAAAATTTATTTAATTTACCGCTCAGAGAAAAAATAGGTCAGTTATTTTTTATAGGTCTTTCAGGTGAAGAAATATCGAAAACCGACGAAAAACTTCTGAGCGAGATCAAACCCGGCGGCATCTGTCTTTTTTCCAGAAACATAAAAGATGCCGAAAAAACCCGCAAACTTTTATCAGATGTGAGCAAAAGACTTACACTTCAGCCTTTTTTAAGTCTGGATCAGGAAGGCGGTTTGGTTGACCGTCTGAGAAGGATCGCCGAACCTTTTCCGTCCGCCGCGGAAATCAGCCGGAACGGAAATCTTGAAAATGCAAAAAAACTCGGCGAATTGACCGCCGAAATTTTGAGAATTCTCGGTTTTAATATGAATTTTGCTCCGGTTGCGGATGTCTGCACCGATCGGCGGGTTGATTTTATTATGAACAATCAAGCCCGTTTATTCGGACACAATAAAGAACAAGCATTTGAATTTACAAAAATTTATCTTGAACAAATGCAGGCATCCGGTATTATCGGCTGCCTGAAACATTTTCCCGGCATCGGGGCGGTTGAATCAGACCCGCATAATGAACTTCCCACGGTCAACGCATCGAAGGAGGATTTGTATGAAATTGATCTCTTCCCTTTTATCGAACATATAAAAAATACCTGTATTTATGCGATTATGACCGCTCATATTACCTTTCCGCTGAATGAACTGCAGGAATTCGATTCGGACGGCAACCTTCTGCCCGCTTCTCTGAGTCAAAACTTCGTAACGCAGCTTTTGCGTAAACAATTAGGTTATAAAGGCTTGGTGCTGACCGATGATCTGGAAATGGGGGCGATCGTCGAAAATTACGGAATCGGCGAGGCGGCAAAGACTGCTTTTTTAGCCGGAAGCGATTTTTTATTGATATGCAACAGCCCGGCGGCGGTTTTTGAAGGTTTTGAAATAATGTTTGAAGCCTTTGAAAAAGGCGAGATCAGCGAAAAACGGATTGATGAATCTCTGGAAAGAATTTCGCGTATTAGAAAATTATTGCAAAAACCTTTAAACTTCAGTCAGCAAAGTTTGGACGAACTCTCCTTGAAAATCAGGGATTTAAAGGAATCTCTGTAAAAATACAAATTTTTATTAACTGATGTTATTCACTAAAAGAAAAATTCACCACAGAAACACAGAGAAGACACAGAGATTTTTTTAAATTCTTTGTTTTTATTTTTTCTTTTCTCTGTGTCTCTGAGCCTCTGTGGTGAATTTTTCTTTTGATCAAATTGAGTATTTAAAACAAAATCTGATTCGGAGGAATTTTTATGATGCACAAAAAGCGTCTGTTTATTTTTTTTATGTTGGCTGCAAGTCTTGTTTCACTCGCTTCTGGTTGCCGCGAACGCAATACAAATGATGCCTTTACCATCGCCATGGACGGTAAGTTCTCGACGCTCGATCCGATCGGCTCGATCACCATTGATGCCAATGCCGAGCGTCTGCGGACGATCATGTATAATTCGCTGGTTAAAAAGAATGACAAATTCGAATATGTCGGCGATCTGGCAAGTCAGATAAAACCGAGTGAAGACGGTTTAAGCTATACTTTTACATTGCGTGATAATGTCAAATTTCACAACGGCAAGGTTCTGAACGCCGCCGATGTAAAATATACTCTTGATAAATTACTGAAGTCCGAAGGAGGTAAAGCCGCCGCCTTTTTTGAAACGATTGATGAAAAGAAAACTCCGATCATTACGGCGGTTGAAACACCGGACGATAAAACCGTGGTCATAAAAATTCCGCGTCCCGAATTAAAAAACCAACTTCTGCCGAATCTCGTTCCCATCGCCATCATCCCGAAGGATGCTCCAGTCGGCGAAAATACCGATGCGGCGACAAATCCGCCGCCCGGAACCGGTCCCTACAAATTCAAAACATTCGACACGGCACAAAATGTTGTCGAGTTGGAGGCATTTGAAGATTATTTTGAAGGAGCGGCAAATATAAAAAATTTACAGGTAAAAATTCTGGCTGACGCAAACGCTTTGCAAGCCGAACTTTTAGCCGGAAATGTCGATCTGGCACCGGCGGCGACCAATCTTGCACCGGATACTTTAAACAGCCTCGCCAAAAACCCGAACTTAAAGGTTGAAGAATTTAAAGGCTCGAACATACAGTATCTGTGGTTTAACACCGAAGCCGCACCCGTCAACAACGAAAAAGTCCGGCAGGCAATCGCCTATGCGGTCAACCGTGAAAAAATAATCAAGGATCAGCTTGACGGACAAGCCGTCATAGCTCATTCGATCCTGCCCGCCGAATCATGGGCTTATACCCCCGGAGTTAAATATGATTATAATGTTGAGAAAGCTAAATCCTTGTTGGATGAAGCCGGATTTACGGACAAAAACGGCGACGGAATACGCGAAATGGAAAAAGTGGTTTTCAAAATCTCTTCCGGCAGTAAGGCAACACAGGAGTATGCTCAGGTCATACAGAGTCAGCTAAAGGACATAGGCATTCCGGTCAGCATTCAGAGTCTCGAATTTCAGACGATGCAGTCGCAGATCCAGCAAGGACAATTTATTATGACGACCGGGCGTTGGGTCGGCGGAAATCAAGACCCGATCTTTTTAAAAGATTTATTCGCATCGAGCGAAATCCCGAATGAAAAACGTGCTTCAAGAAACCGCAGTCGTTATTCAAACCAAAAGGTTGACGAATTTCTCCAACAGGCGATCAACGAAACCGACCGCGAAAAAGCCAAACAATCTTACACACAAGCACAGGAAATCATCAGCAATGAAGTCCCGATGATCCCGCTCTGGTATCCGTCAAATATGGTCGTGGCAAACAAGCGCGTGGATAATATAAAAATGAACGCCAGCGGCGATTGGGGATTTGTCAGAAATTTGACTTTGAAATAAGTTCTTTCGAGTATTGAAAAAATCCAACCGGAAACTTATTTCGGTTGGATTTTTTTTTAGTTTGAAATTTCTTTTATTGTAAAACCAAAATTTTAAATGATTCAAAAAAATTATTTTGATAATCACTCAAATTTTTCTCGTCTGTTAATAATGTTTTCGATAGGAAAACAAGATAAAATAGTTTTCCGTCCGAATAATATGTTCGCTATGCTAAAGCCAGAGTCATCTCTTCTCTCGCAATAATTTTGTGAATCGCCTGAATTTGCGTATAAAGTTCGGAATACTGCTCAAGCGTCAAAGCCTGTGCGCCGTCGCAGAGAGCTTCTTCGGGACACGGATGAACTTCAATTATTAAACCGTCCGCACCGACGGCAACACCGGCCCGCGCCATCGGATTGACCATATAATTTTTGCCCGTGCCGTGTGAGGGATCAACAATTATCGGAAGATGCGTCATTCGATGCACCGCCGGAATAACCGACAAATCCATCGTATTTCGGGCGTGGTTGGAAAATGTTCTGATGCCGCGTTCGCAAAG
>JBGTKR010000061.1:0-2583 GCA_041744535.1 Pyrinomonadaceae bacterium | reverse complement strand
CTTAAAATCGTCTTTCATATTCGTCAGAAAAACCATTACGTCAACAATTTTGTCCCACGACGAACCCGCAGATTCGACGATCAGACGCACATTCTTAAAAACCGAATGGCATTGTGCTTCGATGTCATAAGATAAAATCTTTCCATTTTCATCCAATTCAACACCGGGAATTTTCTTCGTCCCTCGTTCTCTCGGTCCAACGCCTGATAAAAATAAAAGATTACCGACTTTCCGGGCGTGCGGATAAAGCCCGACGGGTTCGGGAGCTTGTTCGGAATTAATTATGTTTTCAGCCATAACATTCAGGGGAGAAGTAAGAGGTGAGAAGTAAGAGGTTAGAGGTAAAAATTAGTTTCACTTTTCACTTTTCACCTCTCACTTCTCACTTATTCCTTCCTCTCACCTTCATAAACCGCCACCGCACATTCGATAAATAAATTCAGATAATAATCCCGAATCTCCTCCGGTGCGATTTCTTTATTTTCCTTTTCGGCAATGAATTTCATCAATTCAAACGCTACTTCTTCGCCTGTTTCTATTCTGATTGGTTGTGTTTCCTGACTCATAATTTTTTTCCTTAAATAATTTTTAAATAAAAAAAGGATAAAAACTGTATCTTATCCCGGAATTTAATTACAAAGTTAAGCCGGAACTTTGCGTGCTTTCTCTCTTTCCCGGTTGCGGTGTGCGGCGGTTGCTTTGCAGTGGTGAAACGCTTCGTTGACGAATTCGATTGCGTCGGGTTCATCTGATAAAGTTTTAATCTGATAAATTAAATGATACCATACGCGACATTTTTTAACATAGATAGGAGTTACGCAGTTGAAATTTATTCTTTCAACTGCGTAACTTCTAATAGAATTGAACATCTTTTTGATTTGCAAAAGTAGTCGGAAAATTGGTTATTTTCAACAAACGATTACTAAATCTAAATTATTCTCTTAGAGGTAAAATCCAGTCAGCCGGCATAACCGAATGTTCGATTTCGGCAAGATTGACGTTTGGGTCAATCAACCTCTGTGCCTCACGCCCGTTCAGCGTAGATTTTACATCCGCATAAACCTCGACATCCCGGTCTTTGGCAAGATGGTGAGCATATGACAAAATCATATCGGGACGGGTTGACATTTTTCTGTATTGCTTCGAGCTGAGACTAAATTCAGGGTCAACCCATTGTTTGGCTCCCGTTTTTTTATCAACGATAAGAAAGCGTGCCTCGCCGTCCTTGTCGCGTAATTTCATATGCCACGAATAATTGTGTCCTTCTTCCGTCCAGTGGACAACGCCCGGATACAGGAAATGACGAAGCGGCATAAGAATCTGAAAGGCGACAAAAACACCAAGGCATCCGACCAGAATTTTTTTTCTAAAATCATAATCAAAAGTTTTTTCATGTGTAATATCTAAAGTTCGTTGTTCAAGAATTCGTCTCGGAAAATCCGGCTCAAAATAAATTGTTGTGGCAAGCATCATAAACCACGGGAAAATGCCAATCGAAAATATTACAGAATTAGTCAGGTGAAACAAAACCGCGAACAAAAAAGCAAAAACACGTGTGCGTTTCCAGAGAAGCAGGGGAACGATAAAAAGATCAAACAGAAGCCCCGAATACGAAAAAAAGTAGTGAAGCCAAGGATTGGTAAAAATGTGTCCGACATTAGGCACTTCCGAACCTACGCTAAGCCATTGATCGAAAGGTTTCGCAGAAAGCCAGTCGGGATTGAGTTTAGCTATTCCTCCGAAAAAATACGGCACTCCGATCTGAAAACGCAGAAGCCATAAAGCCCAAGCCGGAGCGGTTTCCGAGCGTATTTTCGGATTCAGAGCCGCATCTACCGAAAAATATCTGTGAGCGGGAATAAAGATCATCAGAAAAGCGATGATGCAGACTAAATATATATGATTGAGATAATTGCTCTGATCGAGCAGAAAAACATAGCTGTATCCTAAAAATAAAAGAGTCGCGGAGATGCGGTAAAAAAAACCGATCATCACAAAAAAAGAAAGAATGCCGAGAGCAATAAAATGATAGTGCATCCCATCGCCCGCCCACGGGCTGATCCAACCGAACCCGTAATAATTAAAGTAGAAAGTCGGTCTGATAAACAGCCTTTCAACCCAACCGTAACTTATATAACGATAGGCTTCCCACAGCAGTATCAACCCGAAAGCAATGCGAAAAAAAACAATCGAAGCAATATCAACCCGTGAAAAAAGTCTGTGTATTATTTTCATTATAAACTCTTTTTATATGCCGATTTTAACAGAGAGAATTTTCTTGTTCAATATTTTAAAGAACTTAGTAACTCACCTTACGCGAACTTGGTTTTTTTCGCTGAAAGCGACCGAGATAATAGCGTAGGGTGCAGCGAAGTATGAGCGAAACCCTAGTGTAAATTCAGGGAACATTGTTGGATATAATTTGAAATTTTTGCCCGTAATTGCTAAAGAATTTATGTCTTTTTAGCAATCACCTTGGCATTTTTGCACTAGGTTTGTTTGATAACGATTTTTCCGACGCTGAAAGTGTCGAACAAACGGCGTAAATGCTGCTCACTTTCAGCGAGCACGGTTATATTTATC